>JAUHZW010000044.1 GCA_030425745.1 Actinomycetes bacterium | reverse complement strand
AGGGCTGAGAGGTCAGGCAGTGAGGTCATCGTCGTCATGTCACGCGCAGGCTAGGAGGCCGGCGTGAACACCTCCTGACCACCGAGGAACGGGCGCAAGGCCATCGGGATGACAACAGACCCGTCCGCCTGCTGATGGTTCTCCAACAGGGCGACGATGACGCGGGGCATCGCGCACAGCGTCCCGTTCAGCGTGGCCAATGGGCGCGTGCCGTTCTCGTCGCGCATGCGAATCTTCAGGCGCCGGGCCTGGAACTCCGTGGTGTTCGAGGTCGACGTGATCTCGCGGTAGGTGCCCTGCGTGGGGATCCACGCCTCCATGTCGAACTTGCGGGCCGCGCTCGAGCCGAGGTCGCCGGTGGCCACGTCGATGACGCGGTACGGGATCTCGAGGGCGTCGATGAACTCCTTCTCCCACGCGACGAGCCGGGCATGCTCGGCCTCGGCATCCTCCGGGCGGCAGTAGACGAACATCTCGACCTTGTCGAACTGGTGCACCCGGATGATGCCGCGGGTGTCCTTGCCGTAGGAGCCGGCTTCACGGCGGAAGCAGGAGGACCAGCCCGCGTAGCGAAGCGGCAACTGATCGGCGTCGATGATCTCGTCGGCGTGATAGCCCGCGAGCGGCACCTCGGAGGTGCCGACGAGGTACATGTCGTCCTGCTCGATCCGGTACACGTTCTCGGCCGCCTGGCCGAGGAAGCCGGTGCCCTCCATCGCGCTGGGCAGCACGAGGGTCGGGGTGATCATCGGGATGAGGCCATGCGCGGTGGCCTGCTGCATCGCGAGGTTCAGCAGGGCGATCTCGAGCATCGCACCGGGGCCAGTGAGGTAGAAGAAGCGCGAGCCGGAGACCTTGGCGCCGCGCTCGACGTCGATCGCGCCGAGCAGCTCGCCGATCTCGAGGTGGTCGCGGGGCTCGAAACCCTCCGCGGCGAAGTCGCGCGGGGTGCCGATCTCCTCGAGGACGGTGAAGTCCTCCTCGCCGCCGACCGGTGACTCGAGGTTCACGAGGTTGGAGACCTGCAGCCAGAGAGCGTCGAGGGTCTCACCGGCCGCGGTCGCCGCGGCATCGGCAGCCTTCACCTGCTCGGCGAGGGTCTGGGCCTGCGCCATGAGGTCGTCGACCTCGGCCTGGGCCTTCGCCTTGGCAGCGTCGTCGTCGGCCTTCTTGAGGGCGCCCTGCAGCGGGCCGATCTGCTTGCCGAGGAGCTTCTGCTCATTGCGCAGCTCGTCGAAGCGAGTCTGGGCCTCACGCTTGGCGACGTCGGAGGCAATCAGGTCGTCGATCAGCTCGACACTCTCGCCGCGGCGTCGCTGGGACTCGCGGAGGCGGTCGGGGTCGGTGCGCAGAATCTGGGGATCGATCACCCCACGAGTCTAGGCGGACGCGCTGCCGACACTTTCGTGTGTCACGCTCCGCCGCCCCCGCTCGCGGATCCCCGCGATCGGACTCCTCGGGAGGGACCTCTATTGGACTACAACTGGTTGACGCCCAAGGCAGAGGCACGTCCCGCCGGCCTTCGAGGCCTGAGCCCCACCCCCGATGCTGCGGCAGTCGTGGCTGCCCTGCGGGCGATCCTGCAGCCACAAGTGCCGCAGCATCGAGGTCAGGGAACCAGCACGACCTTGCCGGTCGCTGCGCCATCGGCCAGCAGCCGATGCGCCTCCGCAGCATCGGCCATGGGCACCGTGCGGTCGATCACCGGCTGCACCAGCCCGGCATGGATCCACGGCCACACGTTCCGCTCCACCTGCGCGCAGATGGCGGCCTTCTCCGACTCCGGGCGCCCGCGCAGGGACGTCGCGTGGATCGACGCGTTCTTGCGCAGCAGCCCGTTGATGTCGAGCTCGGCCTTGATGCCGCCCTGCATGCCGATGATGACGAGCCGGCCGTCGCGGGCGAGTGCATCGACGTTGCGTTGCAGGTAGGCCGCACCCATGTTGTCGAGGATGACGTTCGCGCCGCGGCCGCCCGTGGCGTCCTTGATCGCCTGCACAAAGTCCTCGTCGTTGTAGTTGATGAGCACCTCGGCGCCGAGAGCAGCGCAGCGATCGAGTTTCGCCTGACTGCCGGCGGTGACGGCGATGCGCGCACCGAGCGCGCGGCCGATCTGGATGGCCATCGTGCCGATGCCCGAGCCGCCACCGTGGATCAGCAGCCACTCGCCCTCGCTGAGGTTCGCGACCATGTCGAGGTTGCTCCACACGGTGCAGGCCACCTCGGTGATGCCGCCGGCGTCAACGAGGCTGACTCCCTCCGGCACGCTCATGAGCTGACCGGTCGGCACCGCGACCTTCTCCGCGTAGCCGCCGCCGGCGAGCAGCGCGCACACCTTCTCGCCGATGCGGTCCAGCGGCACGGCAGCGCCGACGTTGACGATCGTGCCCGAGCACTCCAGACCGATGATGTCCGATGCTCCGGGCGGCGGGGGATACATGCCTTGGCGCTGCAGCAGGTCCGCGCGGTTCACACCGGCAGCCGCCACCTCGACGATCACCTCGTTGGGGCCGGGCGTGGGGTCGGGCACCTTCGTCCACTGCAGGGCTTCCGGGCCCCCCGGCTCGTCCACGGTGATCGCGTGCATGCGCTACGCCCTCTCTGGCGGATTGTGGCGAATGACGACGAGACGATCGCCCGGCTCCAGTCGGCTGATGTCCGAGGTGTCGAAGCGGTGCGCCACCCCCTTGCGGATGACAGCCAAGACGATCTGCCCGGCAGCGTCAAGGTCGGCGGGAGATTGCCCCATTTCATCCCGCGTGATCTCGCGCTCGACGACCTCCAGACCACGACCGGAGTCCAGAAGGTCCTCCATGAGCTCACCGGCCGTCGACGACAGCAGTGACAGACCCATGAGGCGGCCGGCGGATTCCGCCGTGGGGATGACGTTGTTGGCGCCGGACTGGCGGAGGATCTCGAGGTTCTGCGCCTCGCGGACGGCAGCGACGATCGTGGCATTCGGAGACAGCCGGCGCGCGGTGAGGGTGACCAGGATCGAGGTGTCGTCCTCATCTGTCGCGACGACGACGCGCTTGGCTCGGTCGATCGCGGCATCTCGCAGCACGTTCTCGCGACGGCCGTCGCCCACCACGCCGACGAAACCGTCGCGCGTCGCCTCGTCGACCTCGCTGCGGTCCATCGCGACGACGACGACGTCATGGCGATCGGTGCCGGCATCGACGAGCGACTTGGCGGCAGCGCGGCCCTTGACGCCGTAGCCGATGATCACGGTGTGGTCGTTCACGTTGGTCCTCCAGCGCTTGGAGCGCATCTGCTCGCGGGTGCGCTGCGTCAGCACCTCGATCGTCGTGCCGACCAGCACGATCAGGAAGATGAACCGCAGCGGGGTGATGACGAAGACGTTGACGAGTCGGGCCGACTCGCAGACGGGAGTGATGTCGCCGTAGCCGGTGGTGGAGAGGGTGACGGCCGCGTAGTAGAGCGAGTCGGTCCAGCTCAGGCCGGAGATGTCGCCGCGATCCTGATAGCAGTCACCCTCGATGTAGACGACGAACGCGGTGAAGAGCACCGCCAGGACGGCGATGAGGATCCGCACCCCGATGTTGCGGATCGGGCTGAAGCGTCGTTCAGGGAACTTCAACGGAGGAGCGGCGTTCTGGTCCTCCGTCGGCAGGTGCAGCCGAGACTTCCGCTTGAGCATGTAACCGTTCCCTGACGTAGATGGCGCCCACGACGATCAGGCCCACGGCGCCGATCATGCCAGCAATCAGGGTCGGAGCCCCCAGTAACTTCACGGCCGTGGCGGCGAGAAGCACCATCAGCAGGTAGCGCAGGGCCGTGCCGTCGTACCGGGAGGACATCCGCGCTCCCAGCCAGATGCCCGGAATCTGGCCCAGGAGGAGGGAGATGACGATCATGATGCTGAAGTCGCCGAAGCCCGCGTGGGCGATCGCGCCGACGACCAGCATGGGGACGGCCTGCGTGAGATCGGTGCCCACGAGGATGGAGGGGCGCAGCAGGGGGTAGAGCAGCAGGAGCACGGTGACGACCAGGGAGCCGGAGCCGACACTGGTCATGCCGACGAGCAGGCCCACGATGAGGCCGAGGACCACGGTCGGGACGGGCTTGACCGGCATCCGGGTGCCCTGGGGCGCGTGGTCGGCGCGCAGGCCGGCGGCTCGTCGTCCCACCCACGTCTTGATGACCATGGCGGCGACGGCGGCGATGAGGACCCAGCCGATCCAGGTGCGGATGATCTCGCCGGCCTCGTCGCTGCCGAGGACGTGGATGAAGAAGACGGTGCCCAGAATCACGCCCGGGATGGATCCGACCGACAGCCACAGGACCAGGCCCCAGTGCACCGTCTTGGCGCGGATGTGGACCCACGCTCCGACCGGCTTCATGATCGCGGTGGCGACGACGTCGGCGGAGACTGCAGCGGCGGGGGAGACGCCGAAGAGCAGGACGAGCATCGGGGTCATGAGGGCCGCGCCACCCATGCCGGTGAGGCCGACGAGCAGCCCGGTGAGCAGGCCACCGGCCGTCAGGCCGAGATCGATGCCGAACATGTCTGCGACATTACCGCGATCTTCGGGTATTTCCTACTTTATAAGTAGGAAAAGTGGCAAATGTCACCCGGATCCCCCGATGGGTCGTCGCTGGTGGTGGGAATTCTCGCGAGATTCCAGCCACCAGCGACGACCCATCGGGGGTTAGGGGAGGGCGGGGAGGTCGCGGCCGTAGGGGTCCATGAGTTCGACGACGTCGCCCCGGAAGCCCGCGCCCGGCGGCACGATCGCGACGGCCTGCGCCCGCGCCCAGCCGACCTGCCCGTCCACCCCCGCGTTGGGCAGCGGGCTCGCCTGCGTGCCGGCCGGTGACGTCTCCAACCGCACCGGCACCAGTGCGGTGTCATCCGCATAGTCCGCCGGGGGCGCATCCTCCATGAGCACCGCTGAACGACGACGATCCACCACCGGATCGCCCCGCAGGGCCTGCACGAGCGGTGCCACCAGCGTCACCAGGCCGGCCAGCGCGGCCTGCGGATCGCCGGGCAGCCCGACGAGGAACCGCCCGTCGACCAGCCGCACCAGCAGCATCTGCGACCCGGGCGTGACGCTCACACCGTCGACCAGCCAGCGGGCGTTGAGATCGCGCAGTACCCCGCGCAGGTGGTTGTCGGCCCCCGGGGCGGTCGAGCCCGTCGTGATGAGCACGTCGACGTTCGCGTCGTCGATCTCCGCGGTGAGCAGCTCGAGGGTGTCGGGCGCGCGCACGGCCGGGTTGCCACGGGCACCCAGCTCGCCGACGAACGCCGGCACGGCGTCACCCAGGGCGTCGCGCACACGTCCGTCGCGCGGCAGGCCGTGATCCAGCAGCGTCGATCCGAGCACGAGAGTGCCCACGACGGGCGGACGCACGATCTCGATCGCGTCCAGACCGCGTGCAGCGGCCAGCGACACCACAGCCGGCGTGACCGGGGTGTCCAGCGGCAGCAGGGAGTGTCCGGCAGCGGAGATGCTCGCCTCGCGCAGGATTCCGTCACCCAGGGCCGGACGCACCGACTCGTCGGGCAGCCCGTTCAGCGGATCGAGCGCCGTCACGGTCACACGGCCGTCGCTGTGCTCCTCGACCACGGACGCATCGCGTGCGAGCACCGCATCGGTGTGCCGGGGGATCGGCATGCGTCGATCGACGGCCGCTGCCCAGCCGGGGGTCAGGGCATCGAGGGTGTCCAGCCGCCACGGACCCTCACCGCAGACGGCGAAGCCGTCCATGGCCGCGGAGTCGACCGGGGGGTCGTCCATCACGGTGACGAGATCACGGGCCAGCAGGCTGCCGACCGCCTCGTCGAGCCGAGCGGGGGCGGCGGGCAGGATGTGCGCGGAGGTGCGCGCGACGTGTCGTGCCTGCACCCAGGGCAGCACGCCCTGCAGGCCGTAGGTGCTCACCGGCCCATGCTGGCAGAACGACGAGCGCTTTGGGCGTCAGCTGCCCTTGGACTGGGACTGGCCGCCGCCCCCGCCGCCACCGCTGGGTGCGGGTGGGGGTGCGACCTTCTTGGCGGGAGCGGGCTTGGCCACCGGCGCGGGCTTCGGGGCCGCCGGCTTCGGTGCTGCGGGCACCGGTGCCGGATCGGCCGCGACCTGCGGGGCAGCCTGCTGCTCGGTGGGCTTGTTCGCCTTGGCCGGCTTGTCGGCCTTGGTGGCCGCAGGCTTGCTGGCCTTCGATGATGAGCTGCTGGACGACCCACTCGAGGAACCGGATGAGCTCGACGCCCACGTCGCTGGAGCAGACTGCTGCTTCGCCGCCTTGGCGAGCTTGCGCGCCTGCTTGTTGAGCTGCTTGGCGGTGGTGACCAACTCGGCGCGGTAGGCGTCGAGCTTGGCCTTCTCTGCCGCCAGCGCCCGGGCGTACTCGTCGAGCTGTGCCTCCGTGAGGCCGGACGACGTCGTGGGGACGCCGGCCGTGGCCTCGGTCGCGGCCAGCAGCGCCACGGATGCCTGATCGGCAGCGACCTGGTCAGCAGCAGTGGTGTCCGCAGCCGGCTCCGCATTGGCCTCGACCATGCGGACTCCGAGGAGTCCTACGACGCCGACACAGGCGGCGGTGGCCAGTCCGGCCGAGAGGATCCGCTGGGGCGCGGACGTCCGGCGGATCGGCCCGCGGGAGCGGGTGTGCTTAGTCATCGTCGTCGTCTCCGTCGTGGTCGTCGCCGTGATCGTCGTCGTCGTGGTCGTCGTCGTGGTCGTCGTCGTGGTCGTCATCGCTGTAGGACGAGCCACCCCCACTACCGCCGGCCGGCGCGGGGTTCGGGGCCTCTTTGACGGTCGCCCAGTCGAAGACGACGCCCTCGACCTGATCGACGAAGCCGGTGATGATCGAGCCGTCGTGGCGCAGGACGGTGACCGCCCAGACGTCATACCCGGCGTGGGAGGCCTTGGCAGCGTTCTGCACGACCCCACCGTCGGTGGCCTGAAGCACCGAGGCGACCGCCTTGGCGACCGGGATGGTGCGCACGGCCGGTTCGCTGACCGGTTCGATGACCGGCTCGGCGGTGCGCGTCGGGCTCGGCGAACTGGTCTTGCTGGGCTTGGGCTTGGGGGCCTTGGTCTTGGCCGGCTTCGCGGTCTGCTGGGGCTGGCTGGCCTGCTGGGGCTGTGCTGCGGGAGCGGGGGCCGCGGGGGCCGCCGCCTCGATCGTGACCTCGGGCACGGCCACCTCGGGCAGCGGCTCGGTGTTCACGTCGGTCAGCACGATCGGTTCCGCGGAGGAGTCCTCGGACGGCAGCGTCACCGGGGTCGGCTCGGCGACCGGATCGGTCGAGCTCGGAGAGGCGGCGACGATCTGGGTCGAGCTGCCCTCCGGCTGGGTGGCGGACGTGGCGTTGATGACCGCTGCGCTGGCGACGGACCCGGCGACGAGGATGCCGCCGGCGGCGACCACGGTGGCGATGATGCTTGATCGCTCCATCGGTCTCTCCCTTGGTTGATGTGCTGTGTCTGACGTTGTGCTTCGAGGCTAGGAACCCGCGGGCCAGATGCGCCCCAGCCGGTGGTTAAGCCCGGGTAAGGCGTTCGGGCTCATCGATCGCGGTCACGCGATGGGGACCGGGAGCGGGCAGGAACCCACGGGCGAGCAGCCCGGTGACGATGAGTGCCCCGGCGGTGATCAGAAGTCCGAGCGACCACTCGGCGAGGGCGTCGGTGCCGGCGAGGATGTAGTGCGCGGTGGCCAGCGGCCATGCGGCGTAGGCCAGCCAGTGCGCGCGCTGGAACCAGCGGTTGCCGAACCGACCCATGCGCGACCGCAGTCGGCCGAGGAAGGACACCGGTATGAGGAACCAGAACGCGATGGTGCCCAGCGCCACCGCGAAGGTCTCCCACGGTGCCGTTCCGGGAACGAGGAGCTGCGTCACGGTGAACTGCACGGCGGGGTCGATGAGCAGCAGGGCCATGTGTGCGAGCAGGAACGCCAGAGCCGTCGCGCCGAGCCACCGGTGCAGGTCCAGCAGCCGCATGGGATGGGCGTAGCGGCCGAGGATCTGCGTGCGCAGCAGCAGACCCCAGATCACCACGGCGGAGAGCAGGCCCCACGCCGTCACGCCGGTGGCGCGGATGGCCAGCCAGGTCCAGGGGATCTCAGCCACGGTGGGCCTCCTCGAGGTCGCTGGCTGTCGCCAGGTAGGTCGTGAGCTGCAGGTCGTCGTCGGTCAGGAGCACGGCCGGGGTGCCGGACACCTCGAGCCATGCGAGGGCATCGGTGGAGTGCTGCAGGAGGGCCGTCGTCGCGATGACCTCCGCCTGCCATGCGGAGGAGTCGGCCACGGTCACCTGGACGAGATCGGTGTGCGCCATGGACCCGGTGCGGGGGTCGATCACGTGATGACGTCCCTGCGCCCAGCGGCGCTTGAGCACGGTCGACGTCGCGACCCCGAGCCGGGCGGTGCCGAGCGGGAACTCCAGCACCTGCAGGGTGCGGTCATCGAGGTCACGAGGCAGACGCTCGTCGTCCACCCCGATCGCCCACGGCTCGTCGAGCTGCCCGGCGATGGAGATGTCGCCGCCGAGGTTGACCAGCACGCCGTCGGCGCCGGCGAGGTGAAACTCCTCGGCGATCACATCGGCTGCCAGTCCCTTGCCTATCGCACCGGGGTCAAGGCCGACGCCGGCCGGGAGGGCAACGGTCATGGCCTTCTCATCGATGACGACGCCGCTCATGCCGGGTGCCGGCAGCACGGCGATGTCGGTGGCTGGGATCGCCGTGCGGGCTGCGACGGTCGCGAAGTCGGCGTCGTACCCGAGCGTCATCATCGACGGCAGCACGGTGGGGTCGAACAGGCCGCCGGAGAGTTCCCACGCCTCCCGCATGCGCGTGACGAGCAGCAGGTAGTCCTCGCTGACCGGCTGCGGCCCGCGGCCGGCGCGCGCGTTCATGGTGCTGAGTTCGCTGTCAGGACGGAACCGGCTCCAGCACTGCTCGAGGAGTTCGACGCGCTGCTGCGCGGCGATCAGGAGACGGGACTCGACCACAGGGTCGCCTGCTTCCACCAGCACGTGACAGTCCGTGCCCATCGCGCGGAATCGTGTCTGGTCCATGGCGGCCTCCCTCCGGCACGTCGTCGTCGATGACTCGACGGTAGGGAGACAACGAGAAGATGCACTCCATGAGGAGGTAAAGCCGGGGTAAGGAGTAGGCGGATGATGCGCTGCACGGTGCTCACGAGGCGCACGGATGTGTCGGAGCGTGCCACGATGTCCGCGTGAAGGTCCTTGTCGTCGAAGACGATCCCGCTGTCGCCGAGCCCCTGCTGTCCGGGTTGCAGCGCAACGGGATCGACACCGAGCACGTCGTGTACGCGAGCCAGGTGGTGCCGAGCGTCACCGGTGCAGACGTCGTACTGCTCGATCTCGGACTCCCTGACGGCGATGGCATCGATGTCCTGCGCGACCTGCGCAAGGTGTCCGACGTGCCGGTGATCATCGCGACCGCCCGCGGTGACGAGACCGATCGCATCGTCGGCCTCGAGCTCGGAGCCGACGACTACGTCGTCAAGCCCTACTCCGTGCGTGAGCTCGCCGCGCGCATTCGCGCCGTCGCACGGCGGCGTCGCGTGGACTCGACCCTGGAATCCGGCCGCGTCGTCGTCGATCGCTCGAGACACCGTGCACTGGTCGACGGGCAGGAGGTGGAGCTCACCGCGAAGGAGTTCGACCTGCTCGCCGTTCTCGCCGAGGAGCCCGGCCGTGCCGTGACGCGGCAGGAGCTGTTCTCGCGGGTGTGGGACCCGGTCTGGGTCGGCTCGGGCAAGACGCTCGACGTGCACGTCGCATCCCTGCGCAAGAAGCTCGGCGATGCGTCGTTGGTCGAGACCGTGCGGGGAGTGGGCTACCGGCTCGCCGTGGACGGCACGTGACCCGGCGCCTCATCGTCGCGATGGCCGTCCTCGTGGCGCTCGTCGCTGTGGCCTTGGCGATCCCGATGGCCGTGGTCGTCGCCAACGACCAGCGGGCCGCGTTCATCTCCGGCCTTGAGGTCGACACTCTCGCTACGGCGGCGACCATGTCATCCGAGCCCTACGTGGACTGGCAGGCGACGGCGGAGGAGACCGCGGCGCGCACGGGTGCCCGGGTCGTCGTCGTGAGCCCGGAGCGAACTCTCATGGCCGACAGCGGTCAGACCGAACTCGAGCGGGCCTTCGATCGCCCGGAGATCGTGTCAGCGCTCGACGGATCCCTGACCTCCGATGTGCGCACCTCGGTGACGATGGGCGAGGAGCTGCGCTACGTCGCCGCCCCGATCATCCAGAACTACGGGATCGTCGGCGCGGTGCGGCTGTCGCTGCCGGAGTCGACCGTCGACCACGAGGTGCAGGAGACCCAGCGGTGGCTCGCGCTGTTCGTCGTCACGGTGGTGATCACCGCGGGTCTTGTCGCGTGGATCATCGCGCGATCGATCGCTGCGCCACTGCGGCATCTGGCGCAGGTAGCGCGCGACCTGCCCGACGATCTTGAGCTGCGCGCGAGTGAGGACGACGGGCCGCAGGAGGTGCAGGCCGTGGCGACGGCACTGAACACGACGGCCGGCCGGCTCGCCGACATCCTTCGTCGCACGCAGCGCGTCGCGGCCGACGCTTCGCACCACCTACGCACTCCACTCACCGGTGTGCGGCTGCGGCTCGAGGCGATCGAGGACACCAGTGACCAGTCGGATGTGGTCGACGAGGCCCGCGCGGCCACGGCCGAGGTCGATCGCCTGACCCATCGCATCGAGCAGGTGCTGGAGCTGACTCGCAGCGACGTCGGTGCCGCACCGATCGTCGCTCAGGATGCGTCGTCGACCATCCATGATCGGGTGGAGGCCGCGCAGGTCATGTTCGCCGAGCGCGGCATCGACCTGACGGCCGAGGTCGCGGATGACGTCATCATCGACGCCCCGCGTGGAAGCATCGCTCGTCTGATCGACGAACTCCTGGGCAACGCCCTGGACTATGCGCGGCAGCAGGTGCTGGTCGAACTGCGGCGGCAGCCGGGGGCGGTGCGCATCGCCGTGTCCGACGACGGCCCCGGGGTGCCGGCCGAGGAGCGGGAGGAGATCTTCGAGCGGTTCCGTCGCGGCTCGACCTCCGTTCCCGGTGGCACGGGCCTGGGCCTGGCCTTGGTGCGCGAGACCGTCGCCGGGATGGGCGGACGCACGGGGGCGTCGGAGTCCGCCGTGGGCGGGCTGACGATCTGGCTGGAGATCCCGACCCGGGGATGATCAGGCCGGAAGGATCCGACCCATGCCGGTGTACGAGCGGCTCCACCATGATCCGGTGATCGGGCTCACCCGCACCTTGCCGCCGACACCCGGGGCGTCGATCATCTTGTTCTTGCCGATGTAGATGCCGACGTGGTGCGCGCCGTTCTTGAAGAAGAACACGAGGTCTCCGGGCTGGGCCTGGCTCTTCTTGATCTTCTTCACCTTCGTGTACTGCGCGCGCGAGCTGTGCGGAAGGTCCTTGCCGGTGGCCATCTTGTACACGTAGCGGGTCAGGCCGGAGCAGTCGAAGGCATCCGGGCCCATGCGGCCGGCGGAGTAGCGGTCGCCGATCTGCTTGCGGGCGACCTGCACGATGCGGGTGCGCATCTGGCGAACCGCGGCCATGCGCGATGACCGGATGGACGCCTTGCGGTCGGCCTTGATCTCCTCGGGCGTGCGGGCGCGGGCGTCGACGGAGGCGATGCTGCGCTCGGGTGCGCGATCCGGCGGCGGCGCGGTGACGGCCGCCTCGACGGCCGGGGCCGCCACGGCCACCGGGGCCGGGCCGGAGGTGAGGGGTGATCCGAGGAGCAGCAGACCGGCCACGAGGGCCAGCGCCACGGCACCGACGACGGAGGCACGGAGGCGTCGGCCACGCAGCAGTCCGTCAGCCCAGCGGGCTGGGGGAGTGAGGCGCACCGGCGTCCCTCCTCGCGTCGGGGAGGCGGTGGGGGAAGTTCACCGCCGGGGCGACGCTAGGCAGAGGTCTTTGGTCACGAACCGGTAACGTCCGGATAGCGGAAATGTCGCAGACGTGTCGTGAGCAGGGTCACACAGCCTGACTTGCACCACATCAGTCACATCCGTCACACCTGAGGGAGATGTTCGGGTTTCTTCCTGCAGCACTCGAGAAGCCGGACTACGGTCCCGATGTGCCCTGAGTGGGGCCCGGGCGGCGCCCGAGGATCCCACCCTCACCCCGACCCCCGCGGAGGATGCGATGGACGATTCAGTCGAGCAGCACAAGTACGT
>JAUHZW010000326.1 GCA_030425745.1 Actinomycetes bacterium | reverse complement strand
TCTCCTTAAGGACGTATCCGGAGGCACCGGCCATGATCGCATCGAAGAGGGCCTCGTCATCGGCGTACGACGTGAGCATCAGGCACCGCACCTCGGGCATCTCGGACCTGATGTCGCGGCAGACCTCGACGCCGCTGCCGTCAGGCAGGCGCACATCGAGAACGGCGACGTCCGGGTGCGCGGCGGGGATGCGGTGCATGGCGTCGGTGGTCGAGCCCGCTTCGCCGACCACCTCCATGTCGCGCTCGAGGCCGATGAGATCAGCCAGCCCGCGGCGGACGATCTCGTGGTCGTCCATCAGGAAGACGCGGATGGGGGCGTTGTCCGGGCTCATGGCGCCATTGTGCACCAGCGGGGTCAGGGCGTGAGCACCATCGCGCCCAGCAGCACACCGGTCAGGTAGGGGTCACCCTCCAGGGCAATGCGCGGACGCACTTCATCGATCGGTGCCCGGCCGGCCGCAAGGAGTTCGAGGTCGGCGAACGTCAGTGTGAGTGTGACGGCCGGGTCGGGCACCGGGGCGCAGACAGCGCCGCGACCGTCGTCCTCGGCGACGACCCAGGCCTCCACGCCGCGCCCGACATCCGCGACCACCACATGGAGGACGGAGCCCGCGGGCGCTCCGGCCTGCTTGGCCCACACCTTCGGCAGTCCCTCCAGGAACTGCTGGAGGGTGACGATGGCGGCCGGAGTGTCCCAGCCCCCGGGCTGACCCACGGCTGTGCGGATGTCCTGCTCGTGCACCCACGAGTCGAGGATGCGCAGCCGCATCATCCGCTCGACAGACACCGGGCGGCCCGTCGGGCTGCGCATGTCCGCGTCGCCCGGCAACGCGTCGAGTTCGGCACGCCGGCGGGCGATGACGCTTCGCAGCTCCGCGACGATCTCGGGCTGCGGCCGACCGCGACGCAGATCCACCCCCACCTCGGTGAAGCGATCGGTGTCGCTCGACACATGCGGCAGCGCCGACCAGTCCGGCACATGGTCGGGACGGGGGTCGTCGGTGAGGGTGAGCTCGATGTCGATGACGTGGGCGACGAGGTCGGCGACACTCCACCCGGGGCACGGGCTCGGTGACCGCCACTGCGCGTCGTCGAGCCCTGCGGCGAGATCGGCGATGGTCTCGAGTTCGCGCTGCCAGATGTCGATCGTCTCGGCGCGGTCGGGGATGTGGGCGACGTCCATCCCAGCACCGTAGCCGTCCATCTGCCGAACCCGTAGGGTCCTACGCATGACTGTTCGCGTGGCCCTGGTCCAACTTGATGTCTCGTCCGACGAGCCGGTGGCGCACCGTGTCACTCGCACACTGGGACTGGTCGACGAGGCTGCGCAGGAGGCTGACATCGTCGTGCTGCCCGAACTGTGGCACGTCGGCGCCTTCGACATCGATGCCGCGCGCGAGCATGCCCAGCCGATCGACGGCCCGCTGGTCGACGCACTGGGCACGCTGGCGAAGGAGCGTGGGATCTGGCTGCACGGCGGCTCGATCTCCGAGCTCGCCGATGACGGCCAGCACTACAACACCAGTGTGCTGTTCGCGCCCGACGGAGGGCTCGCGGCCGCCTACCGCAAGGTGCACCTGTTCGGCTTCGAAGGCGGCGAGACGACCCTCATGAGTGGTGGCGAGGAGCTCTTCGTCGTCGAGACGCCGCTGGGCCCGACGGGCCTGGCGACCTGCTACGACCTGCGGTTCCCCGAGCTGTTCCGCGCGCTGACGGAGGGCGGGGCCACCGCGTTCCTGATCAGCTCGGGCTGGCCGTCGCCGCGGATCGAGCACTGGGATGTGCTCACTCGGGCGCGGGCCATCGAGGATCAGGCGTGGGTCATCGCGTGCAATGAGGTCGGGGCGCAACCGGGCATCACGCTCGGCGGTCACTCGGTGGTGGTC
>JAUHZW010000043.1 GCA_030425745.1 Actinomycetes bacterium | reverse complement strand
GCGAGACCCTGCGCTCTTCTTGGGGACCACCGTGACGAAGACGCGCATCACGCTGTCGCCCCAGATCGGCTCCTTGGTCCCAGCGCGCATCCCAGCTCGCAGGCCGCTGCGAGACGTGGCCTCCGTTGTCATCGCGAGAACGTATTCGCCGACATCCGTCAGCCGGAGAGCAGTCACAGCGACGCCCGACCTGCCCGCCTCGTACGCGCCCAGCGTGTACCAGGATCCGCTGCGGTCCTGCACCCAGCCGACGACCTGCGTGCCGGCCGGGACCTCAGGCCCGGTCAGCTGGACCAGTTCGTCGACCTCCACGCGAGCTCGCGCATCCGTCGTCCTCCGCGCCTTGTACAGCGCCTCGAGGATCAGTGCTTCGCTGTCGAGTCTGAGCTCTGACTCGTCAGGCACGTGCACTCCGCCGCGGCGGAGTCCAGGCCGCTGGGAGTCGACCTCGGTGGCGAACGTGCCACCGTCTGGCGTCTGGGCACGCCCTGGGGCTGCAGCGACAGGGGGCAGCGTCGGCCGGCGCACCGACTCCACTGGACGAGGTCGCGTGGTGACCGCCCCGCCCTTCTCATCGCGCACCGGATCGTCGTCCTCCTCCGCGGGAGAGTCCCCGGACTCCGCGGAGCCCCCACCTCCGCCGTTCCCACTGCCGCTGCCCGGGGAGGACGCTGCCGCGCTCGCGTATCCGTTCGCCGTCGACGAGGTGGAGGCCAAGTAGCCGGTCGACGCGTCAGCGGTGACCACGACCCAATAGCGGCTGCTGCCGGTGAGACCGGAGATGGTGTCGCCGGACGCGAACCCGGTGACCGAGGTCGCGAGCCGGGTGCGCGCCGAGTTCGAGTACACGTCAGCCGAGTAGGTCTGCCCCGACGGGGCATTGGTCGGCGGGGTGAAGGTCACCACGATCGAGGCAGGAGTCGCTCCACCGGAGACGGTGACCGCCGTGGGATCGGTGAGTTGGAGGCCCGACACCGGACCCACGGCGGCCGATGACACATCGGCTGTCGTCGTGCCGTTGCTGACCGTTGCGGTCAGGCGGACGTACTTGTCGGCCTCGGCGGGCGGCAGCGTGTAGGACAGCGACGTTGCTCCGCTCCCCGTCCCCGCGGTGTAGGTGCCGGCGGAACTGTCGGCCACCTCCCACTGGTACGTGGCCTGCTGGGGTGTGGGCGTACCGGTGAGAGTCCCGACCGTGCCGGTCAGGGTCTCGCCCACCGTCGCCGTCCCCGAGGCGGTCACACTGGAGATCGACGGTGCGACCGGAGAGCAGCCCGCGCTCGAGGTGAAGGACGACAGGTACGGGACGGACGAGCAGATGCCCCACACCGCTCCCCCCGATCCAGCGGCGCCGTAGCCGATGTCCCAGCCGGCGTCGTAGTAGTCCCAGAAGTCCGTGGGGATGGGCGATACCGCCTGCGTGGTGGTCACCCCCGCGATGCAGGGGGCATGCTCGCAGTAGTTCGACGCGATGTTGCCGACGCCTCGTGCGGCCTTTCCGATGAGACCGCCGACCGGACCGGTGCTCCCCGTGCCATTGGCGGGAGTCCCGGTCGCATAGGAGTTCTCGACTCGGCCATGGACCACGGTGCCCACCAGACCCCCGAGTTCGCCGACGTTGGTTCCTGAGGCTGCCTCGGCACTCACAGTGCTGGTCGCGAAGGAGTTGCTGACCGTGCCGGTCTGGAGGACGCCGACCAGACCTCCAGCAGCGCGTCCGTAGCCGCCAGTCGCCTGGGAGACGACGGTCACGCTGGCCCAGGAGTTCTCGATAAGCCCGCCGAACAGGACGCCGACGAGACCACCCACGGCGCCGTTCTCACTGCCGCCAGCGGTCACCGTCCCGTTTCGGTAGCCCAGGTCTCGGATGACGCCGGACCCACCCAGCGTCGGCACCAGGCCGGCCTTCCCCTGCCCGACGATGACGGAGACATTGAGATTCGAGATCTCGTGGTGGTCACCGTCGAGGACGGACTGGAAGGCCAGACCGGTGTATCCACCCCAGACGGACTTGCCCAGCGCACTTCCGACCCAGGTGCAGCTGCCCATGTCGATGTCGTTGGTGAGTCGATAGTGCAGGGGCGACCCCTCTGCGCCCCAGTCTGCGCTGGTCTCATGCAGACGCTGAAGATCCGCTGGAGACGAGATCAGGTACGGACTGCCCTCCGAGCCGTCACCACCGGAATAGCCGCTCGATGCCGTGGGACATCCGGTGTCCGCGGCCACCGGCGCGCTGGCTCCGACGAGTGCCGCTGCCACCACGGCGGCAGACACCAGTGCTGAGACAGTCGATGGCACGACGCGCATACGCGCAGGCTAGGAACGCTGCAGGATCACAGGCTTCGAAATGTGGGGCTACCTTGACGCCTGCTTCGTCGCGCCCGCCGGCGCCCAGATGGCGTACAGGTGCACGTCATTGACCGGATCGGGCGGCAGCGCCCACGTCCCGGGGACCTCCTCCCCGGGACCAGCTCTCAAGGCCCCGGCCATATTTCGGTGGGCTCCCTCGACGGTCGGCTGAGTGGTCCATCCGGCGAGCTCCCACCCTGCCGGCGTGCAGGGAGCGCTCAAGGCGAGGCGACCGGCCCGCTCCACCTCCACGACCTTGTGCCTGCCCGACTCGTCCTCGACATCCGCTCCGCCAGCCAGACACCGCGCCTCCATGCCGACGTTCGCGTCATACGTCACCCGCACCCGCGGGTTCATCGCCACGGCACGGAACCACTGATCACCCGACACCTTCACTCGACCACCCGGCGAGAAGCTCCCCGCCTGTCGCGGCACCGACCAGCCCACCAGTTCCGTGCCCTCCGGAGTGCAGGCCACCTCCGAGGTCGGCAATGTGAACGTCTGCCCATCCACCACCGTCACGTCAGCCAGGCATGGCCCACCGTCGGAGGTGAGGAAGTGGAAGGCGAAGCGCGATGCGTCAGGGTCGATGAGAGCGTCCGACCCGAGAGACTCCACCGTGCAGACACCCAGTCCACTGGAGGTTGCCGCGTAGACCGTGCTGCCATCGACGTAGACACTCCCCACGAGATCGGCTCCGAGCCCATCACTGGTCGTGTAGTTGGTGAAGCTCGCTCCGCCGTCGGTGGAGATGCTCAAGCCGCTGTACGTGCCGACGGCGACGATGCTGCCGCCGACGGACACCCCGTAGGTGCCGTTGCTGCCCAGGCCGTCACTCGTCGTGCGCTGGGACCATGTGGCACCTGCGTCGCTGGAGACGCCGAGCCCTCCGCCGGTGGCGGCGAAGACCCTGCTGCCGCTCGCATCGGTTGCCTGCACGTTCCTGGAAGGCAGGCCATCGGCGGTGCCCCGGCTCACCCATGTCGCGCCGTTGTCCGACGTGATGCTGAGGCCGGCGGTAGTCGCGACGTAGACCGTGCCCGCACTCTCCGACACACCCTGAACCCACATGGAGGCGAGTCCGGTGCCGGAGCTGTAGTTGGACCACGAGAGTCCATCGTCGGATGAGATGCCGAAGTTGATCATCATCGCGGAGTAGATCGTGGACCCCCGAGCGACGACTCCTCGGACGACGTTGTCCGCGAGACCGCTGTTGGCCTTCGTCCTGGTGACCCAATTCGCCCCGCCGTCCGACGAGATGCTGAGGCCGCTGAAGGTGCCGACGTAGATGCTCGCGCCGTCCGCGTACACGGACCACGTGCGGTCATTGCCGAGCCCGTCGGAGGCGGTGTAGTTCGTCCAGTTGATCCCGGCGTCGGTCGAGATGCTGAGGCCGGCATCGGTGGCGGCGTAGATCGTGTCGCCATCGGCGAAGACTCCCGCCACCCCGTTGCTCGCCAGGCCGTCACCGGTGGTGTAGTTCGTGCAGGTGACGGACACGCCCGCGGCCGTGGCCGAGGGAGCCGCGACCACGCCGGGCACGGTGAGACACGCGCCTGCGAGCAGGCTGATGGCAGGGGAACCAAGGTGTCGAGGACGGCGGAACACGTGCGGACCGTATGAGGGTTACCCCACGTCTCCCTGTCGAACGTGGGGCTACCTTGACGTCACCGTCGAGGTGCCCGGTCGGCCGGCCCCCTCGAGGTAGATCCGGGCCGCCATCACGCGCAGGTTCCGCGTCGGATCGTTCGCCAGGCCCAGCGCCGTGAAGGTCCGGTTGAGCACGTGCTCCACAGCACCGACGGTCGAGCCGCGACGCTCGGCGATCTCGGCGTTGCTCAGACCCTCGGCCACCATGCGAAGGACCTGGACCTGGGTCGAGGTCAGCCCCGCGAGCAGGTCCGCGGCATCGGCGGCTGCCACGCCTGCTCCGTCAACGGCTCCCGTGAGCACCGCCTCGAGCGCGGACACCACCGCTGCGGTATCCGTCACGTCACTCTTGCGCAGGTAGCGCGCTCGGCTCAGCCATCGTTGGCGATAGTCAGCGGTCACCTCGTAGTTCGACAGGATGACCACGCCCAGGTACGGGGCGTGCTTGGTGAGCGACACGATGAGGTCCAGTCCGCTGACACCCGAGCCGAGGTCGATGTCGCTGAGGATCGCGTCGGGATCGAACTCGTCGAACTGACGCGCCGCCGCGGCAGCATCCGCTACCGCCAGCACCGAGAATCCAGCGGCCGTCAGGACGTCCCTGAGCATCGTGCGCAGCAGACCCTCGTCCTCGATGACCAGCACCCGGCGCTGAGTGTCGGTGACACGATCGCGGCTCATGCGCTCACCCCCGAGCCCCGGACGATAGCGCCTCCCGGCGAGCGGAAAGGCGAATCACTCACCGCCACGAGTGCCTCGAGCGTCGTCCCTCGTCCTTCAGAGGACCGATTCCACCGAAGACAGACATCATCGAGCATCTGTGATCCTGCGCCTCGCGCCTCGTCGCCGCTCACTCCTGCGCCGTCATCGACGATCACGAGGCGGATCACTCGATCGTCACAGGACACCGCCACCTCGACTCGATCGGCGCCTCCCGCACGGACCGCGTTGGTGATCCCCTCACGGATCACCTCGACCACTGCCCGGGCTGCCGGCGCGTGCGCATCGAGAACGACGGCGACATCCTCGGACACGACGATCGTCAGATCGATCGACAGACCCCACACTGTTCGGAGATCGTCAAGCAGGGTCCGCCAGTCCGTTGTGACCGCGTGCACCAGCGCATCAGAGATGCGCTCCTGGAGGTCCTCGAGCACGGGTTGCGGGTCGGCTTCGGGATCGGCCGAGATGCGCACCGCCGCCGCCACCACCTCGGCCTGCACCGTGCCGTGCAGGCGCGCACCGAGCTGCTGCCTCTCCGACCAGGCTTCCAGCTGCACGGCAGCCGCCTTCCGGGCAACGGCCTTGACCGAGTCGCGAAGTCGATCCTCGTCATCAGCCCACTGGCGGGCGATGCCGAAGGCGATCGCCGGCGCAACGATGGCCGCGAGGGCGAACAGCAGGCCTCGCGACGTGATGATCCCGATGGGAACGGCATTGGGCGGCGCGGCAGCCTCATCGCGGTAGACGATCAGGATGAGGAGCACGCCGGCGGCCGCGATGGAGATCCAGGCGATGAGGGTCAAGACCACGCCAGCGGAGGCAGGCAAGCGCGTCAGACGAGGGGCGATGAGACGTTCGGCAGCAGACAACCCGATCCACAACGTCACCGAGATGATGGCCAGGGATCCCGCTGCGATCGACACACCCCAGATCGACGTGACTGTCGCGCCGAACAGCACTGCTGCCAACAACGCCGACGCCCCGGGAGCAAACGGGCGCACCATGAGGACTCCTCGCACAGTGCCGCGAACCGTCCGCCGCGTCACCACTCCGCGCCCCTCAGGCACCTGCAGGTGCTCACCCTCCGAGCGCAGCGAGAGCGTCAGTGGCTGCAGCACCTGTCGGGTCACAGCGGACAGCCGCTCCGGAACGGCATCGCGGTCTCCTGCCTCAGTCATCACCGCGCGGACCTCACGAAGGACGCTCTGCTCCACACCCGCGAGCAGTTCCGCTCGGTACTGCTGCAGCGCGGCCCGGGCCTGCGCCTCGAACTCCTCCTCGCGCGCGAGCTGGGTCGCCAGAGAGCGACGGGTCGCCTGGTGCTGTCGGTAGCCATCGACGATGAGTGCGGCGATCGCCAGGAGGACGACCGTCACGAGGGTGCCACTGATCAGGCGCACCAAGGCCCGTGGATCGTCGTACCCGAAGGCCACGACGGACGCGTAGTGCACCCACAGGGCACGCACCAGTCCCGCCACCGCGAACGTCATGATCGCGACGACGGGCCGATTGGATCTGCCCGTCGGGCGAAGAACGGTCAGCCACGCGAGCCAGCAGATGAGCCCCAGGAGCATCTGGCCGCCCACCGGCACGACAAGCAGGATGAAGGGCAGGGACGGAGCTTCGGGTGCCTCGGCGATCAGGATCGCACTCGAGAGGAAGGCCGCGACCGCGAAGGGAAGCGTCAGCAGCCAGGCGGGCATCGACACGGCATTGGGGCCACCCAACCGCTGCCACCACGAGGGAGCGGCATCACCAGTCACGCCATGAGAGTAGCCAGCGGCGTCAAGGGGTCACGACGCGCAGACGACCCGGTCGCGGCCGGCACGCTTCGCCTCGTACAGCGCCGCATCGGCCCGCCCGAGAACGTCCGTGATGCTCTCGCCGGGGCGCACTTCGGCCAGGCCCATGCTCAGGGTGACGTGAGCGGATCGTCCGTCGGGCATCGGTATGCCGCGGAGCATGGCGGTGTGCAGTTTCTCCGCGATGTGCTGGGCATCCTGAAGCGAGTGGATGCTGTGCAGGATGACGACGAACTCGTCACCGCCGAACCGGGCAACGGAGTCCTCCTCGCGCAGACTGCAGCGGAGTCGTTCAGCGACCTCGCGCAGGACCTCGTCGCCACCGGCATGACCGTAGGTGTCGTTGACCTGCTTGAACAGGTCGATGTCGCAGAAGATGACGGCCGATCCCCGGCCCGTGCGCTCGTGGCCGGCCTGCAGGCTTCGCAGATGACGCAGGGCCTCATCGCGTCGCGTGGCTCCCGTGAGCTCATCGGTAGTGGCCCGTCGCCTGAGTTCTTCCTCGAGGGCTACCTGACGATCGATGGAGCGCGCACTGCCGACGCGTCCGACCATCTGGCCGTCCCGAATGACCGGGCGCGCAGAGATCTCCAGCCAGGTGAGGGTGCCGTCGGACCGCTGGAATCGAGCCCGGTAGGTCACGGCAGACCGACGATCGTTGAGCTCCCGGCTCGCCTGCACCGTCGTCTCGACGTCCCGGGGGTGGACGAAGGTGCCGACGGGGTGGCCCACCATCTCCTCCGGCGCGTAGCCGAGCTCCCGCTCCACCGAGGGTGAGACCCACTCGATCACCGCGTCCGGTGTGCTGCGGAAGACGATGTCCGAGGCGTTCTCGGCCAGAACGCGCATCTGAGCTTCCTGCTCCCGCAGACGCTGGCGCGCGCGGCGGACGACTTCGGCGACCCACGCGGTCGCCATGATGACGGCGGCCAGGAGGGTGAGTCTGGAGAGGGCCACCTCGAAGGGGAATCCTCCGCGGGCCAGTGCGAGACCGGAGAGGGCGAGCGCCGCCAATCCCACTCCGAGCGTCGCGCGCGGGCGTCCCAGGGGAGCAGTGACAACCACCGGAATGACAAAGAAGCTCGGGACGAAGACGACGTCACTGAGGAAATCCAGAAGAAACAGAACCGGCAGCGAGAGCAGCGCCCCGGCGAGGAGCGGTTCGCGTCGAACCCACCGAATCATGGCCGCCCCCTGCCTTGCGACTCGAGGGCCTGAACATCCCCCTTCTACTGTGACGGGAGCGTGCGCTCATCCGCCTCTCGAGTCAACGGGTTGACCGGTCAGACCGACGAGCGCCCGGCGGCCTCAACCCGCAGCGGTGGCACCTGGATCCACGGGAACCGGATCCACCTGTCCGTCGATCGCCACGCGATGTCGGGGTTGTAGGTGGTGCCGGGCTTCTCATAGAGGACGGCGACGTGCACGATCGCGTCATCGGGCAGCATGGCGCGGACGAACTGCAGGGTGGCGCCGGTGTCGGCGACGTCGTCCGCGACGAGCACCCGCTTGCCGCCGAGGTCAGCAAGGTAGGGCGGCTGGCCGATGAGCACGGGCTCGGGCAACGTCTCCCCCGCATCGGTGTAGAACTCGACGTTCACGTGGCGCACGTGCTTGATGTCGAGGGCGTAGGCGATCGCGGTGGAGACGAACAGCCCGCCGCGCACGACCCCGAGGATCACGTCCGGAATCCAGTCGCGCTCGATCAGCTGCTCGGCGATCCAGCGGATGCCGACCCCGAAGTCCTCATAGGTGAAGGTCTCGAGCTCACTGTCCGGCGGCATGCCCATGGGTCCATGGTGGCCCTCAGACCCGCCCGTTGCCATTGACATGCATAGTGCATGCGTTGCATGCTTGTTGCATGACGACGCTGCAGGTGAGGAACGTTCCCGACGACGTCAGCCGAACGCTCAAGGCCCGGGCGGCCGAGGAAGGGCAGTCCCTCTCGGAATACACGCTCCGGATTCTTGAGCGGGAGGCCGCCCGGCCCAGTCGAACGGAGATCTTGGCCCGACTGGCGGCCCTTCCCGCTGTCGATGTCGATGAGGATCCCGCTGACACGATCCGGCGCAGCCGGGAGGCCATGTAGTGCTGGTGCTGGATGCTTCGGCGATCTGCGACCTTCTCCTGCAGACGCGCCGCGCCGAAGGTGTCCGGGCGACACTTGATGATGCCTCGGAGGTCCTGCACTCCCCTTCCCTTGTTGTCCCCGAGTCACTCATGGTGCTGCGGCGGCATCTCCTCCGAGGAGCCATCGCACGACAAAAGATGCCGGTGCTCGTCGGACACCTCTTCGACCTCGATGTGGAACTCCACGACGTCGATGAGCGGACTGCCCTGAGGATGATCGAGATGTTCACCAACGTAACGGCTTCCGACGCCACCTACGTCGTCCTGGCCGAGGCTCTTGAGGCCACGCTGGTGACAAGTGACCTGAGGCTGGCGCGCGCCGCCTCCCGGTACTGCGACGTGACGGCTGTCCGTTAGATCTGGGTGCGGTGGAAGTTCGCGTAGGAGCGTGACGGGGTCGGGCCGCGCTGACCCTGGTACCGCGAGCCGTACTTCTCCGAGCCGTACGGATGCTCCGCTGCGGAGGAGAGACGGAACAGGCACAGCTGCCCGATCTTCATGCCCGGGTAGAGCAGGATCGGCAGGTTCGCGACGTTTGACAGTTCCAGCGTGATGTGGCCCGAGAAGCCCGGGTCGATGAACCCGGCAGTGGAGTGCGTCAGCAGGCCCAGGCGGCCCAGCGAGCTCTTGCCCTCGAGCCGGCCGGCGATGTCGTCGGGCAGGGTCACCACCTCGTACGTCGACCCGAGCACGAACTCCCCCGGGTGCAGTACGAACGGCTCGTCACCCTCGGGCTCGATGAGCCGGGTGAGGTCGGGCTGCTCGATGCTCGGGTCGATGTGGGGGTAGCGGTGGTTCTCGAAGACCCGGAACCAGCGGTCCAGGCGCACATCGATGCTCGACGGCTGGATCATCGCGTCGGTGTAGGGCTCGACGCCCACACGTCCCGATGAGATCTCGGTCTTCAGGTCACGATCGGAGAGCAGCACGTGCCGAGGCTACCGGGCTGCTGTGTCGAGATGGGCCTGATCCCTCCTCCCGGCAGGAGTCCCGGCTCGAGCGCCAAGACCTCAGGGGCTCGTGCAGACCGCCGAATGCCGCTGCCCCCCGCCGGAGCCATGGCGAGGGGCAGCGAAACCCCCGAAAGACCCCCGCCCGTCGGCGGAGGTCGTGTCGAGGTGAGGTGAGGGTCTAGTGCTGGGTCCCCCACGAGGACTTCGGGTTGGCCAGGATCATCAGGCCGCCGAGGGCGACTCCGATGGCGGCCGTGACCATCGTGAGCGGGTAGGCCGCGGCGAACGCGAGTGTCACCAGCCCGGCGAGCATCAGGACGAGGCCGGCGATGGCGATGAACATCGGGTTGGTGCGCTTGGCGCCGAGGGTCTTCTGGATTGCGTTCAGCATGATGTGGCTCCTTCTTGTGGTCCTGCAGGCTCCTTGCCTGACCACGTCCTACCCGGGCTCACACAACTCAAACCCATCAATCCGAACTTTCTTTCTCGCTAGCGTTCCCTCGTGCGACTGCGCCCCCACGACCCGGACCGCCTCGCGGCCCGGCGTGCGGTGCGCGCGGCCATCGCGGTGCCCGTTGCTCTCGCGATAGCCCTGTTCGTGTTTGACGATCACGCCGGCGCTGGCTTCACCCTGTTCGGTGTCACCGGCCTGCTGGTGAGCTCCGACTTCGCCGGGTCGCCTCGCAAACGCGCACTGTCGTACCTCTACACGGGCATCGCCGGGAGCATCAGCCTGGCTCTCGGATGGGCCGCCTCCTACAACGGTGTCACGGCTGTCATCACCACGGTGATCATCGGATTCGCCTTGACCTTCGCTGGACTGATCCGCGGCTCGGTGTCGATCGGGACCGGATCGGTCCTCATGGTGTTCGTTCTCGCGGTGTGCCTGGACGGGGCCACCGGGTCGCTGCCCGACTACCTTCTCGGTTGGTGGATCGCAGTGGTGGTCAGCACCATCACGGCACTGGTCATCCTGCCGCGCAAGCGTCGAGGCACCCATCGGATCGGCCTCGCCGAGGCCTTCAATGCCGCGGCCCGCGCGGCGGAGGCCGCGTGGGCCTCCCCGACCGGCCAGCGCAATGAGCCAGCGCTCGCCCGCTTCGTCGCCGAGTTCGACGAAGCCGTCGATCGCCTCGACGTCCACAGCACCGGGCAGATGGCTCGTGCATCGGGCCTCTCCGAACGCGATGCCGCACTCAACGTCCTCGCGAATCTGATCACCGGGGTGCGGCTGCTCGTCGACGAGGCGCAGGCCGCCCAGCCGTCGGAGCAGGTCTTCACCTCACCTGACCGGCAGCGCCTCGTCCGGGCCATCATCCGTTCCCTCGACGAACTCTCCGCCTCGATGCTCGACCCCGGCGTGATCCCGAGCGCGACGGCCCTGGATCACGCTCGCGAGGCTGTCCGCGCAGGTGTCGAGGAGTGGGTGCTCGACGCCTACCAACGGGGCCTGCCTCCCGAGCAGGTGTCGGCCACCGTTGCGAGCCTGCATCACCTGCGGATCTTCGCCCTGCTCGTCGAGCAGATGATCGGCCTCGCTCGCACCGCCAACGGCGGCAAGGATGAAGAGCTCGAGGTCAGCCCGCCGATCCCGCGGCGTTCGCTTCGCATCCAGGTGCTCGCCCAGTTCAGGCTGACGTCACCGTGGATGCGCAACGCGATCCGCAGCGCCATCGGCCTGGGCCTGGGCGTCACGGTGCTGCACGTCACCGGGGTGGGTCACGGGTTCTGGGTGCTGCTCGGTGTGATCTCCGTGCTGCGGCTCGATGCCGTGGGCACGCGTCAGTACGCGCTGCGCGCTGTGCTCGGATCCGTCGTCGGGGTGATCGTCGGCCTGCTGCTCATCACCGTGTTCGTCACCAGCCCGACAGTGCTGTGGATCCTGCTGCCGATCCTCACCCTTCTGGGCACTTGGGCGACAGGGGCCGTGAACTACCCGACGGGGCAGGTGGCGTTCTCGGCCATGGTCCTCGTGGCGCTCGGCATTCTGCAGTGGCCGCCCAAGGTTCAAGACGGCATCACCCGCGTCGAGGACATCGCGATGGGCGCCGGTGTCGCACTGCTCGTGGGCTTCCTCTTCTGGCCACGCGGTGCCGCGGGTTACCTGCGCGAGCGCATCGCGGACGGCATCACCGCCGCCGCCCATTACCTCAGCACCACATTGAGGTCCTTCGCGGACCAGGGCCTGCAGCGTCAGGTGACGAAGTCACGCACGGAGTCCGTCACCGCGATCTATCGGGCATTCGAGACCTACGACACCGCGGTCACCCAGCGCGGCCCGCACGAGGACATTGAGGAGTGGGAACCGAGCATGACGCTCGCCTACCTCGTCAACGCGGTCGGCCGGATCATGGGCGTGTTCGCGATCGAGGACCCGATCGCCCGAACCCACCCCGAGCTCGCACCAGCGATCGAAGCTGCGCGCCAGGCCGGCGATGAGCAGTGGAATGCCCTTGCCGCGCAGATCGATCCGAGAAGTGACGATCCGCCACCCTTGCCGCCGATCCCCGACCTGCCGTACCCGACGCTCCAGACGGTCACCACCGCCAAGGACGCCAACGCACTCGTCATCGCCGTCTGGCTGACCGACTGGGTGACGCACCTGAGTCGGCTGGCGCACATGGTGGTGCCGCCAGATAGACTCGCCGACACGGTGCTGAGCTCCACGCGGGTGTAGTGAAATGGCATCACACA
>JAUHZW010000042.1 GCA_030425745.1 Actinomycetes bacterium | reverse complement strand
TGCAGGATCGCCAGACCGATCGTCACGTAGCGGGTGTACTGCGTGATCTTGGCCTGGCCCGCCTGACCGTCCTTCTTGAGCGTCTCCAGCCGTGGGATCACGACCGTGAGCAGCTGCAGGATGATGCTCGCGGTGATGTACGGCATGATGCCGAGCGCGAACACGGACAACTGCAGCAGCGCCCCTCCGGAGAAGAGGTTGATCAGCGCATAGACCGAGTTGTCCTGGACGACGTCGATGCATCGCTGGATCGCCGCGTAGTCGACACCGGGCGTCGGCAGGACCGCACCCAGCCGGTACAACGCCAGGAGCCCGAGCGTGAAGAGGATCTTCTTACGCAGGTCCGGCGTGCGCAGGGCAGCCCCGAACGCACTGATGTGCACTTAGCCTCCTGCTGGTCCGTTGGTCAGGCGATGGCGGCAACCCCCTGACGGGGGCCTCCCACGGTACTAGAGGACCGTGGCGGAGCCGCCGGCTGCGACGATCTTGTCACGGGCGGAGTCGGAGAACGCATCGGCGCTCACCGACAGCGCGACCGAGATCTCGCCCTGGCCGAGGACCTTGACCAGCTCGCCCTTGCGGACGGCGCCCTTGGCGACCATGTCGGCCACGGTCACCTCGCCGCCCTCGGGGAAGAGCTTGTTCAGCATGGCCACGTTGACGACCTGGTAGTGCTTCTTCGCCGGGTTCTTGAAGCCCTTGAGCTTCGGCAGCCGCATGTGCAGCGGCATCTGGCCACCCTCGAAGCGGGCCGGGACCTGGTAGCGGGCCTTGGTGCCCTTGGTGCCACGACCAGCGGTCTTGCCCTTGGAGGCCTCACCGCGACCCTTGCGGGTCTTCTCGGTCTTGGCGCCCGGCGCGGGGCGCAGGTGATGGGTCTTGAGAGCCATGGTCAGTCGACCTCCTCGACGACGACAAGGTGCGACACGGTGTTCACCATGCCGCGGATCTCGGGGCGGTCCTCCTTGACGACGGTGTCGCCGATGCGCTTGAGGCCCAGCGAGCGCAGCGTGTTCCGCTGACCGCTCGTGCCGCCGATCTCGGACTTCTTCTGGGTGACCTTGAGGCGAGCCATCACGCACCCACCCCAGCCTTGGCGCGCAGCAGCGCGGCCGGGGCGACGTCCTCGAGCGGCAGTCCGCGACGGGCGGCTACGGCCTCCGGGGACTCCAGTCCCTTGAGTGCTGCCACCGTGGCGTGAACGATGTTGATGGCGTTGTCGGAGCCCATCGACTTGCTCAGGATGTCGTGGATGCCGGCGCACTCGAGCACGGCGCGCACCGGGCCACCGGCGATGACGCCGGTACCGGGCGAGGCCGGGCGCAGCATGACGACGCCTGCGGCCGCCTCGCCGACGATGGGATGAGGGATGGTGCCCTGGATCCGGGGGACGCGGAAGAAGTGCTTCTTGGCCTCCTCGACGCCCTTGGCGATCGCGGCCGGCACCTCCTTGGCCTTGCCGTAGCCGACTCCGACCATGCCGTCGCCGTCACCCACGACGACGAGCGCCGTGAAGCTGAAGCGACGGCCGCCCTTGACGACCTTGGCGACTCGGTTGATGGCGACGACCCGCTCGACGTACTGCGACTTCTCCTCGCGGGGAGCGCGATCACGGCGCTCCCGACGATCGCCTCCGCCACCGCTGCGGCGCGACGTTTCTGACATCTGGACTACCTCTTCCTGGAAGTTCGTACGTCGTTAGAGGGACAGGCCGGCTTCACGCGCACCGTCGGCGACGGCAGCGACACGACCGTGGTACTTGTTGCCACCGCGATCGAACACGACAGCCTCGACGCCCGCCTTCTTGGCGCGCTCGGCGACGAGCTCACCCACCTTGCGGGCCTTCGCCGTCTTGTCGTCGGACGCACCGCGGAGGTCGGCCTCCATCGTCGACGCCGATGCGAGGGTCACGCCCTGGGAGTCGTCGACGACCTGAACGACCATGTGGCGAGCGGAACGGGTGACGACCATGCGGGGCCGCGCGGCGGTGCCGGTGACCTTCTTGCGAACGCGCAGGTGGCGACGCGCACGACCGACCGAGGTCTTGGTGCGGGTGCCCAGCTTGGGAGCGAAGGAACTCATCACTTACCAGCCTTTCCGGCCTTGCGGCGAACGACCTCGCCCTCGTACCGCACGCCCTTGCCCTTGTAGGGCTCCGGCTTGCGGATCTTGCGGATGTTGGCAGCGACCTCGCCGACCTTCTGCTTGTCGATGCCCTTGACCTTGAACTTGACGGGGCTCTCGACCTCGAAGGAGATGCCCTCCGGCGCCGGCACCACAACGGGGTGGCTGAAGCCCAGCAGCAGTTCGAGATCGGTGCCCTTGGCCGCGACACGGTAGCCCGTGCCCACGATCTCCAGGCCCTTCTCGTAGCCGTCGGTCACACCGATGACCATGTTGTTGACCAGGGTGCGGGTGAGGCCGTGGCGGGCCTTGGAGTCCCGCTCATCGTCGGGTCGGGTGACGACGAGGCTGCCGTCCTCCTGCGCGACGACGATGGGCTCGGCGACCGTCATCGACAGCGTGCCCTTGGGGCCGGTGACGGTGACGTTGCGACCCTCGACAGTGGCGGTGACGCCCGACGGGATGGTGATGGGCTGACGTCCGATGCGTGACATGTCGGCCTCCTACCAGACGTAGGCGAGGACTTCCCCACCCACGCCCTTCTGTGCTGCCTGGCGGTCGGTCAGGAGACCCGACGACGTCGACAGGATGGCGATGCCCAGGCCGCCCAAGACGCGCGGCAGTGCCGTGCTCTTGGCGTAGACGCGCAGGCCGGGCTTCGACACGCGGCGCAGGCCGGCGATCGAGCGCTCCCGCGAGGGGCCGTACTTCAGGTTCAGGGTGAGGGTCTTGCCCACGGGGGCTTCCTCGACGTCCCAGCCGGCGATGTAGCCCTCACGCTGGAGGATCTCAGCGATGTTCGCCTTGATCTTGGAGTGGGGCATCGCCACGGTGTCGTGGTAAGCGGAGTTCGCGTTGCGCAGCCGCGCAAGCATGTCCGCGATGGGGTCTGTCATTGTCATGTTCTTGGCCTACGGCCTTCCTCGCTGTGGTATCCGCCGCGGCGGACCTGCAACGTCGTTGGTTACCAGCTGCTCTTGGTGATGCCCGGGAGCTCCCCGGCGTGCGCCATCTCGCGGAGGCACACGCGACAGAGGCCGAACTTGCGGTACACCGAGTGCGGGCGACCGCACTTGTTGCACCGGGTGTACGCCCGAACCTTGAACTTCGGGGTCTTCTGCTGCTTCTCGATCAGAGCTTTCTTCGCCATGCGGCTCAGGCCTCCTTGAAGGGGAATCCGAGAAGGCGAAGCAGGGCGCGGCCTTCCTCATCGTTCTTGGCGGTCGTGACGATCGTGATGTCCATGCCGCGGACGCGATCGATCTTGTCCTGGTCGATCTCGTGGAACATGGACTGCTCGTTGAGGCCGAACGTGTAGTTGCCGTTGCCGTCGAACTGCTTCGGCGACAGGCCGCGGAAGTCACGGATGCGGGGCAGCGCAACCGAGAGCAGGCGGTCGCGGAACTCCCACATGCGGTCTCCGCGCAGCGTGACGTGGGCGCCGATGGGCTGGCCCTCACGAAGCTTGAACTGCGCGATCGACTTGCGGGCCTTGGTGACCTGCGGCTTCTGACCGGTGATGTCGGTCAGGTCGCGGATGGCGCCCTCGATCAGCTTGGAGTCCCGGGCGGCGTCTCCGACGCCCATGTTCACGACGACCTTGGTCACCGTGGGGATCTGCATGACGTTCGGGAAGGAGAACTCCTCACGGAGCGCCGGGGCGATCTCCGCGCGGTAGCGCGTCTTCAGACGCGGTGCGGTGGTGTCAGTGGTGGCAGTCATAAGTCCTCAGTCGCCTTCTACAGATCCTTGCCGGTACGACGCGAGACGCGCACGCTGCGCTCCACCTCGTAGGTCGAGCCGTCGCTGCGGCGCTTCTCGACGGTCTCCTTGCGGTAGCCCACGCGGGTGGGGCGACCGTCCTCGGGGTCCACGATCATCACGTTCGACACGTGGATGGGAGCCTCCATCGTCACGATGCCGCCGGTCTTCGCGCCGCGGGCGTTCTGGCCGACCTTGGTGTGCTTCTTGATCCGGTTGACACCCTCGACGATGACACGCTCGGCCTCGGGGTAGACCTCGATGACCTTGCCCGTGACGCCACGGTCCTTGCCGGAGATGACCTGCACCAGGTCGCCCTTGCGGATGTTGAGAGCCATGGCTACAGCACCTCCGGGGCCAGCGAGATGATCTTCATGAACTTCTTCTCGCGCAGTTCGCGGCCGACCGGCCCGAAGATGCGCGTGCCACGAGGCTCGCCGTCACCCTTGAGGATGACCGCTGCGTTCTCGTCGAAGCGGATGTAGGAGCCGTCGGCGCGGCGACGCTCCTTCTTGGTGCGGACGATGACGGCCTTGACGACCTCGCCCTTCTTCACGCCGCCACCGGGGATGGCGTCCTTGACCGTGCACACGACGACGTCACCGACGCCCGCGTAACGACGGCCGGAGCCACCGAGGACCCGGATGACAAGGACCTCCTTGGCACCGGTGTTGTCGGCGACTCGAAGTCGCGACTCTTGCTGAATCACTGCATTCTCCTGATCGTCTGCCGGTTCTCGCGAGAGCCTGGCGGAACTGTTGGGGTGGCTACTTGGCCTTCTCGAGGATCTCCACGACGCGCCAGCGCTTCGTGGCGGAGGTGGGCCGGGTCTCCATGAGGAGGACGCGATCGCCGATGCCGGCGCTGTTGGCCTCGTCATGCGCCTTCAGCTTGCTCGTGCGACGCACGACCTTGCCGTACAGCGGGTGCTTGAAGCGGTCCTCGACCGCCACGACGACGGTCTTGTCCATCTTGTCGCTGACCACCAGGCCCTCTCGGGTCTTGCGGTAGCCGCGGGTCACGTCCTTCACGCTTGCCTCATTCGTGCTCATGCGACACCTGCCGCGTCGTCGGCTGAAACTCCGTCAATCGGTGTGATGCCGAGCTCGCGCTCGCGCAGGATCGTGTAGATGCGGGCGATGTCCTTGCGGACCGCGCGCAGCCGACCGTGGTTCTCCAGCTGACCCGTCGCCCCCTGGAAGCGGAGGTTGAACAGCTCCTCCTTCGCTTCGCGGAGCTTGGTGATCAGCTCGGCATCATCGAGGTTGCGGAGTTCGCCGACCTTCGTGCCTGCGGACATCAGTTCTCACCTGCCTCATCGCGCCGAACGATCCGGCACTTCATCGGGAGCTTGTGCATGGCGCGGGTGAGCGCCTCGTGCGCGATCTTCTCGTCCGGGTAGGACAGCTCGAACATCACACGACCGGGCTTGACGTTGGCGACCCACCACTCGGGCGAGCCCTTGCCGGAGCCCATGCGGGTCTCCGCGGGCTTCTTGGTCAGCGGCCGATCCGGGTAGATGTTGATCCACACCTTGCCACCACGGCGGATGTGCCGGGTGATGGCGATACGAGCGGACTCGATCTGCCGGTTGGTCACGTAGGACGGCTCGAGCGCCTGCAGACCGTAGGTACCGAAGGTCACCTCGGTGCCACCCTTGGACACGCCGCGGCGCGTCGGGTGGTGCTGCTTGCGGTGCTTGACCCTGCGGGGAATCAACATGACTAGCCCTCCTGCGCTTCAGTCACGGGCTCGACGACGGCCTCACCCGTCGCGGCCTCAGCGGCCTGCTCGGTCGCGGCCACGGCCACTGCCTCGTCGTCACGACGCGGGCGGCGCGGGCGATCCGGGCGCGAGCGCGGGCCCGAAAGCCGCGCCTGAGCGGCCGCGGCCTCACGCTCAGCGCGCGAACCCAGGGCCTCACCCTTGTAGATCCAGACCTTCACGCCGATGCGGCCGAAAGTGGTGCGGGCCTCATAGAAGCCGTAGTCGATGTCCGCGCGGAGCGTGTGCAGCGGCACCCGACCCTCGCGGTAGAACTCCGTCCGCGACATCTCTGCACCGCCGAGGCGACCGGAGACCTGGACACGGATGCCCTTGGCGCCGCTCTTCATGGTGGTCTGGATGCCCTTGCGCATCGCGCGGCGGAACGAGACACGGCTCGACAGCTGCTCGGCGATGCCCTGCGCGACGAGCTGGGCCTCGGTCTCGGGGTTCTTCACCTCGAGGATGTTCAGCTGCACCTGCTTGCCGGTGAGCTTCTCGAGGTCACCGCGGATGCGGTCGGCCTCGGCGCCGCGGCGGCCGATGACGATGCCCGGACGCGCCGTGTGGATGTCGACGCGCACTCGGTCCCGGGTGCGCTCGATCTCCACGCGGGCGATGCCTGCGCGCTCCATGCCCGTGGACAGGAGCTTGCGGATCTTGACGTCCTCCTCCACGTAGTCGCGGTAGCGCTGCCCCGGCTTGGAACTGTCCGCGAACCACCGGGTGTTGAAGTCCGTGGTGATACCGAGGCGGAAGCCGTTCGGATTGATCTTCTGGCCCACGTCGGTCAGCCCTTCTGCTCTGCGTTGTCGTCGGACACAACCACCGTGATGTGACTGCTGCGCTTGCGGATGCGGTAGGCACGGCCCTGGGCGCGGGGACGGATGCGCTTCATGGTCGGACCCTCGTCGACGAACGCCTGGCTGACGACCAGCGACCGCGCGTCCATCGCGTGGTTGTTCGTCGCATTGGCCACGGCGCTGTCGAGCACCTTGCCGATGGGCTCGCTCGCGGCCTGCGGCGCGAACTTGAGCATCGCCTGGGCGTCCTCCACATTCATCCCTCGGATGAGGTCGATGACGCGGCGCGCCTTCATGGGCGTGACGCGGACGTACCGCGCCTGGGCCCTGGCTTCCATGTCTTTCCCCTTGCTTTCGGTCTAGCTGCTCTGGTGGTGGTGCTGTGGTCTTCGAGTAGCGGCTGGCGTGCTGCGAGGCGCGCCGGCGGTACTACTTGCGCCTGGCCTTTCGGTCCTCTTTGACGTGGCCCTTGAAGGTCCGGGTCGGGGCGAACTCGCCGAGCTTGTGCCCGACCATGTTCTCCGAGACGAAGACCGGAACGTGCTTGCGACCGTCGTGCACGGCGATGGTGTGGCCGAGCATGGCGGGCACGATCATGGAGCGACGCGACCAGGTCTTGATCACGTTCTTCGTGCCGGCCTCGTTCTGCGCGTCCACCTTCTTCATCAGGTGGTCGTCGACGAACGGGCCCTTCTTCAGGCTGCGAGGCATCTGCTATCCCTAACGCTTCTTGCCGGACTTGCGGCGACGGACGATGAACTTGTCGCTGGCCTTGTTGGCCTTGCGGGTACGCCCCTCGGGCTTGCCCGCCGGGTTGACCGGGTGACGACCACCGGACGTCTTGCCCTCGCCACCACCGTGCGGGTGGTCGACCGGGTTCATGGCGACACCGCGGACGGTCGGGCGCTTGCCCTTCCAGCGCATGCGGCCGGCCTTGCCCCAGTTGATGTTCGACTGCTCGGCGTTGCCGACCTCGCCGACGGTCGCGCGGGAGCGGACATCGACGTTGCGGATCTCACCGGAGGGCATACGCAGCTGGGCGTACGGGCCGTCCTTGGCGACGAGCTGCACCGAGGCGCCTGCCGAGCGGGCGATCTTCGCGCCGCCACCGGGCTTGATCTCGACGGCGTGGATCACGGTGCCGACGGGGATGTTGCGCAGCGGCAGGTTGTTGCCCGGCTTGATGTCGGCCCCGGGACCGGTCTCGATCGGGTCGCCCTGCTTGAGCTTGTTCGGCGCGATGATGTAGCGCTTCTCGCCGTCCGCGTAGTGCAGGAGCGCGATGCGCGCAGTGCGGTTGGGGTCGTACTCGATGTGCGCGACCTTGGCGGGCACGCCGTCCTTGTCAGCGCGACGGAAGTCGATGACGCGGTAGGCGCGCTTGTGACCGCCACCCTGATGCCGGGTGGTGATGCGGCCCTGGTTGTTGCGCCCGCCCTTCTTGGGCAGGGGGCGCACCAGCGACTTCTCCGGCTCCGACCGGGTGACCTCGACGAAGTCGGCGACGCTGGAGCCACGACGGCCCGGCGTTGTCGGCTTGTACTTGCGGATTCCCATAGCTGTCTTTCCGTCTCGTGTGTGGAAGGCCCGTCAGATTCCCGGTCAGGAGACCGGGCCTCCGAAGATGTCGATGCGCTCACCGGCGGCGACCGTGACGATGGCCCGCTTGGTGGCGGCGCGACGGCCGTACCCGAAGCGGGTGCGGACACGCTTGCCCTCGCGGTTGTTGGTGTTGACGCTGGTCACCGTGACGCCGAAGACGTCCTGCACGGCGAGCTTGATCTGCGTCTTGTTCGCATCCGGAGCCACCAGGAAGGTGTACTTGTTCTCGTCGAGGAGCGCGTAGCTCTTCTCGGAGATGACCGGCGCGATCAGGATGTCGCGGGGATCGGCGATCGTCATTCCGCGGCCTCGCTTTCGGTAGCAACAGCCTTGACCGACTTGCCCGTGGCCGGGCCGGCAAGGAAGGCGTCGAGTGCGGCGGAGGTGAAGAGCACCTGATCGCTGCACAGGACGTCGTAGGTGTTGAGCTGGTCGACGTAGAGGACGTGCACCGTCGGGACGTTGCGCAGGCTCAGCGCGGCCATGTCGTCGCCGCGGTCGATCGCGACGAGCACACTGCCCTCGAGCCCGAGCGCCGAGATCGCGGCCGTGGCGGCCTTGGTCGAGGGGGTCTCCCCCGTGACGACCTCGGTGACCACGTGGATGCGGCCGTCGCGAGCCCGGTCCGAGAGGGCGCCGCGCAGGGCAGCCGCCTTCATCTTCTTGGGGGTCCGCTGCGAGTAGTCGCGAGGGGTGGGCCCATGAACGGTGCCACCGCCGGCGAACTGCGGCGCGCGGATCGAGCCCTGGCGTGCCCGGCCGGTGCCCTTCTGCTTGTACGGCTTCTTGCCACCGCCACGCACCTCGGCGCGGGTCTTGGTGTCGTGGGAGCCCTGACGCGCTGCGGCGAGCTGGGCGACGACCACCTGGTGGATCAGCGGCACGTTGACCGGCACGTCGAAGATCTCCGCGGGGAGTTCGACGGTGCCCGACGTCTTGCCGGCGGGGGTACGGACGTCAACGGCACTCATGCCTGCTTCTCCTTCACTGCCGTGCGGACGAACACGAGGCCGCCCTTGGGGCCGGGAACGGCGCCCTTGAGGAGCAGCAGCCCGCGCTCGGTGTCGACACCGGCGACCTGGAGGTTCTGGGTGGTCTGACGGACGCCACCCATGCGACCGGCCATGCGCATGCCCTTGAACACGCGGCCCGGAGTGGCGCATCCGCCGATGGAGCCGGGCGAGCGGTGCTTGCGCTGCACACCGTGCGAGGCGCGCAGGCCGTGGAAGCCGTGCCGCTTCATGACGCCCGCGAAGCCCTTGCCCTTGGTGGTGCCGACGACATCGACACGCTGGCCGGCCTCGAAGGTGTCGGCGCCGAGCTCCTGGCCGAGGGTGTACTCGGAGGCGTCCTCGGTGCGGATCTCCGCGAGGTGGCGACGCGGCGTCACGCCGGCCTTGGCGAAGTGACCGGACTGCGGCTTGGTGACCTTGCGCGGGTCGATCGCGCCGAAGGCGATCTGCACGGCCGAGTAGCCGTCGGTCTCCGGGGTGCGGACCTGGGTGACCACGCACGGGCCAGCCTTGACCACGGTCACGGGGACGACACGGTTGTTCTCGTCCCAGATCTGGGTCATGCCGAGCTTCTCGCCCAGAACGCCCTTGACGTTGGTGCTCATCAGTGTTCCTTGCCTAGTGGTCTACAGGTCAGAGCTTGATCTCGATGTCGACGCCCGCAGGGAGGTCGAGGCGCATGAGCGAGTCGACGGTCTTGGGGGTCGGGTCGAGGATGTCGATCAGACGCTTGTGGGTGCGCATCTCGAAGTGCTCGCGGCTGTCCTTGTACTTGTGCGGAGAGCGAATGACGCAGTAGACGTTCTTCTCCGTCGGCAGCGGCACCGGGCCCGCGACCTGTGCACCAGTACGCGTCACCGTCTCGACGATCTTCTTCGCCGACGTGTCGATGACCTCGTGGTCGTAGGCCTTGAGCCGGATGCGGATCTTCTGTCCCGCCATGGTGGCTTGGTGTCCTTACTCGTGTAGTGCCGCTACGTAGGTGGCGTTCTGGTCGTGCTCGTGCAGGTGGAGCGGTGCGGTTCTCGTGGGGGGCAGCGGGTCGCGCCGCCCCCCACGAAGTACCGGGGATCCTTGGACTAGGCCAGGATCTTGGTGACGCGGCCGGCGCCGACGGTGCGGCCACCCTCGCGGATCGCGAAGCGGAGGCCGTCCTCCATGGCGACGGGCTGGATCAGCTCGACGGTCATGTCGGTGTTGTCGCCCGGCATGACCATGTCCTTGCCCTCGGGGAGGGTCACGACGCCGGTCACGTCCGTGGTGCGGAAGTAGAACTGCGGGCGGTAGTTGTTGAAGAACGGCGTGTGACGGCCACCCTCATCCTTGGACAGGATGTAGACCTGCGCCTCGAAGTTGGTGTGCGGGGTCACGGAGCCGGGCTTGCAGCAGACCTGGCCGCGCTCGACGTCCTCACGCTTGATGCCGCGGAGCAGCAGGCCGACGTTCTCGCCCGCCTGACCCTCGTCGAGCAGCTTGCGGAACATCTCGACACCGGTGACGGTGGTCTTGGTGGCCGGACCGGGGCGGATGCCCACGATCTCGATGTCCTCGTTGACCTTGACGATGCCTCGCTCGATGCGGCCGGTGACGACGGTGCCACGGCCGGTGATCGTGAAGACGTCCTCGATCGGCATCAGGAACGGCTGGTCGACAGCGCGCTCCGGGGTCTGGATGTACTCGTCGACAGCGTTCATGAGCTCGAGGATCGAGCCGGCCCACTTCTCGTCGCCGTTCAGCGCCGGGAAGGCGGCAACGCGGACCACGGGGATGTCGTCGCCCGGGAACTCGTAGGTGCTCAGGAGCTCACGGACCTCCATCTCGACGAGCTCGATGAGCTCCTCGTCGTCCACCATGTCGCACTTGTTGAGGGCGACGACGATGGCGGGGACGCCGACCTGGCGGGCCAGGAGGACGTGCTCCTTGGTCTGCGGCATCGGGCCGTCGGTGGCGGCGACCACGAGGATGGCGCCGTCCATCTGCGCCGCACCGGTGATCATGTTCTTGATGTAGTCGGCGTGGCCGGGGCAGTCGACGTGGGCGTAGTGACGCGCCTCGGTCTGGTACTCGACGTGCGCGATCGAGATCGTGATGCCGCGCTGACGCTCCTCAGGAGCCTTGTCGATCATGTCGAAGGGCGTGAACGGGTTCACGTCCGGGTAGGTGTCGTGAAGGACCTTGGTGATGGCCGCAGTCAGGGTCGTCTTGCCATGGTCGATGTGACCGATGGTGCCGATGTTGACGTGCGGCTTGGTGCGCTCGAACTTGGCCTTAGCCACGTGCGTTCTCCCTTGTTGTTAAGCCGTCCGGCGGTAACGCGGATCGGTCTTGCTGTGTGTGTTGTTCTGTTGTGTTGATCCGCGACTACTCGCCGCGAGCCTTCGCGATGATCTCCGTCTGCACGGCCTGCGGGACCTGTGCGTAGGAGTCGAACTGCATGCTGTAGCTGGCGCGCCCCTGTGTACGGCTGCGGAGGTCACCCACGTAGCCGAACATCTCGGACAGCGGCACCAACGCCTTGACGACCCGCGCCCCCGAACGCTCCTCCATGGCCTGGATCTGGCCACGGCGGGAGTTGAGGTCGCCGATCACATCGCCCATGAAGTCCTCGGGCGTGGTGACCTCGACTGCCATCATCGGCTCGAGGATCACCGGACCGGCCTTGCGGGCAGCCTCCCGGAACGCCATGGAACCGGCGATCTTGAAGGCGAGTTCGGAGGAGTCGACGTCGTGGTAGGCGCCGTCCTGGAGGGTGACCTGGATGTCGACCATCGGGTAGCCGGCGAGCACGCCGTTCTCCATGGCCTCCTGGCAGCCCGCATCCACCGAGGGGATGTACTCGCGAGGGATGCGACCGCCGGTGACCTTGTTCTCGAAGGCATAGCCGCCCTCGATGCCCGCGGCCGGAGCGATATCGATCTGGACCTTCGCGAACTGGCCGGAGCCACCCGTCTGCTTCTTGTGGGTGTAGTCGACCTTCTCGACGCTCTTGGTGAGGGTCTCGCGGTACGCGACCTGGGGCTTGCCGATGTTCGCCTCGACGCGGAACTCACGCTTCATGCGGTCGACGAGGACCTCGAGGTGAAGCTCACCCATGCCACCGATGATGGTCTGGCCGGTCTCCTCGTCCGTGCGGACGTGGAAGGTCGGATCCTCCTCGGCGAGACGCTGGATGGCGACGCCGAGCTTGTCCTGATCGCCCTTCGACTTGGGCTCGATGGCGATGTGGATGACCGGCGCGGGGAAGGTCATCGACTCCAGCACGACCGGGTTGGATGCGTCGCACAGGGTCTCGCCCGTGGTGGTGTCCTTCAGGCCCATGA
>JAUHZW010000041.1 GCA_030425745.1 Actinomycetes bacterium | reverse complement strand
CGTCTTTCAATCGGGTTTTGGCGTCATTGCCAAAGACCTGCCACAGCCCCTCGACAGCGATTGCCGGGGTGCCGGTCGGGGCCGAAGCGGTCATGTCCCCGGTTACTCCGTCGCGGCCGCGATCATCGCCGCAGCGATGGTGTCCATCATTGCCGGGATTGCCGTGCTTATCGGAGCGATCGCGGCGTCCAACCAGGCGCGCAGCTACGACAGCGTCATCATGCGGACGCTGGGCGCGACGCGCGGACAGGTGATGCTTGTTCAGGCCATCGAATATGCGCTGCTCGCGGCGGTGCTGGCCTGCGTCGCGCTGGCCTTCGCCTGCCTGGTCAAGGCCTACGTGGGCGACGGCATCGGCGCGGACTTCTACCGGGAGATCTCGGCGTACGTCGATGCCGACACCCGCGCCCTCGTCCTCGACGTCTGTGACGACCTCGGGCAGTCGGAGCTGATCATCGACCGCGTGCGTGCGGCCATCCAGGAGGATCCCCGGGCCGGCGGCCGGCTGGCGCTGTGGGGCAGGCGGCTGGTCGGTGAGGCGCTGTCACAGGCGCAGCGCGTCGCTGCTGACCGGGACGCGCTGTCGACCCTGCTCGTCGGCGGCGTGGATCGGCCGGGCACGGACCTCGCGGAGATCGGCCGGATGCTCGCCCGGCTGACCGACAGTCACTCCAAGCGGATGGCAGCGCTCGGCCTGGCGGCGTAGCAGGGGAGCGGCTCGCCGAAACCTGCAACTGCCGTCACATGCAGCCGATCTTATGACGGTACCTGCAGGTTTCGGCGTTCCCGGCGGTCAGCCGCCGAAGCCTGCTGTCTCGCTCCGGCGGTCAGCCGCCGAAGCCCGCTCTCTCGCTCCGGCGGTCAGCCGCCGAAGCCGACCCGCCCCTTCGTCGGGGCACCCACCTCGACATACGCGATCTTCGCCGCCGGAACGATCACGGTGCGGCCGCGGTCGTCGACCAGCGTGAGGTTCGCGCCGTCCTTCAGAGCCTTCTCCACGGCGGCGATGACGTCCTCGGAGGACTGGTCGCTGTCGAGCTGAACCTCGCGCGGGGTGTCCTGAACGCCGATCTTGATCTCCACTGCGGTTCCTTCCACGTCGTCACGGGTCGTCATGGGTGGTGCTATCGGTATCAAGCGTGGCAGAGGTCGATCTATTCCGCCTGCGGCGGGTGGGTCAACGGGAAGCCGCTGATGCCGCGCCAGGCGAGGCTGGCCACGAGTTCGCTGGCGCCCTCCCGTGGCAGTCGGTCGGGCCCTGCGCGCATCCAGCGCCGGGCCGACACCTGGACCAGTCCGAGCATTCCGGAGGCGAGCAGCAGGGCCTCCTCATCGCTGAGACCGGTGTCATCGGCGATGACCGCCGCGGCCATGCGGGCCAGCTCCAGGTCCGCGGCATCGACCCGCTCGCGCACGGCGGCGTCGTTGGCCATGTCGCTCTCGAACACGAGTCGGAAGGCCCCGTGGGGATCGGCGACGAAGGAGAAGAAGGCATCGACCATGGCCGAGACCCGGGTGGCGTTGTCGGTGGCGCTGAGAGCGGCCCGGGCCGCGTCGATCAGCTGCTCCAGGCCCGCGTCGAGCAACTCGAGGTAGAGCTCCAGCTTGCCCGGGAAGTGCTGGTAGAGCACGGGCTTGGAGACGCCGGCCTCCTCGGCGATCTCATCCATCGAGGCGGCGTGGTACCCGGAGGTGGAGAAGACCACGAGAGCGGCCGCGAGGACCTGCTGCCGTCGCTCCTCGCGGGGCAGCCGCGGGGCCCGGGTCACGCTCACCTGATCGGTCATAGGGGCATCCTACTCGCCAGTAACTTCATCGTGCGTACGCTGGGATGCGTGAGCGAGACGACCGTCGTGCCGGCGTGGCCCCGTGAGGAGATCATGCTCGCCCGCCGGACCCTCACGGTGCGCCACGCGCCCGGCGCCGAACCCGGCCTGCCCACGGCGGTCTACCTCCACGGTCTGGGCGGCTCCTCCCTGAACTGGACCGACCTCATGCACGACCTGCAGCCGCATGTCGACGGATGGGCCGTCGACCTCGGGGGCTTCGGCTACTCGCCCCCGCCGCGGGACGGCGACCTCACCCCGGCCGGCCACGCCCGGAGCGCCGTCGACCTCATCGAGAGCCTCGGCACCGGCCCCGTCCACCTGTTCGGCAACTCCATGGGCGGCGCGGTGGCGCTGCAGCTGGCGGCCCGCCGCCCCGACCTGGTCCGCACCCTGACGCTCATCTCCCCAGCCCTGCCGTCGCTGATGATCACCAAGTCCAGCGCCCATCTTCCGGTCATCGCGGTGCCCGGTGTCGGCGAGCGCATGGTCGCGAAGTTCATGGAGAACATCGACGTCGCCACCCGCGCCCAGGGATCGGTCGATGTCACGTTCGCGGACTCGTCCCGCGTAGCGCCGGAACGCTTCGAGGAGGCGACCCGGATGCTCGCCGACCACGACCGCCATCCCTATGCGGCCGACGCCTTCCTGCGGTCCCTGCGCGGGCTGCTGCGCACCTACGCCGACGTCGGCCCGAACCGACCCTGGAAGCTCGCCGAGCGGGTCACCTGCCCGACCCTCGTCGTCTACGGGCGCAAGGACCCGCTCGTGGACTCGCGCACCGCCCACCGGGTCACCAAGCACTTCCGCGATGCTCACGTCGTCGTCCTGCCCGACTCCGGACACGTCGCTCAGATGGAGCACCCGGAGTTCGTCGCCGCGGCCTGGGAGCGCTTCTGCCTCGACTGAGGAGTGCCTGACCCGGCTCCTGAGCGTCGGGGCGCTCCGCACGCTTCGCGCCCCGGTTATCCACAGGCCGCCGATCGGCGCTGGCAATCGTCCACCGACCCGACTTACCGTCCCCGCATGACCGACATGCTGGGGGAGACGGACGCCGCCTCGTCATCTCTGCCGCACCTGACCTCGTCGCAGGAGACTGCGGCGGCCGTGGCCGAGCAGGTTCGCGCGCACGTCCGTGAGCAGGGCATCGACCCGCTGCTGCAGCCGGCCGAAGTACGTCGTCTCGTCGACGAGGTGGTGGCCGGACTGATCCCCGACGACGCCACGGTCGAAGCGGCACGGTCGGCCTTCGATGCCATCGCCGGATTCGGCCCGCTGCAGAGGTTCTTCGACGACCCGGCGGTCGAGGAGGTCTGGATCAACGCCCCGGGCCGGGTCTTCGTCGCCCGTGACGGCCGCAGTGAACTGACCCCGGTCGTCCTCGACGCCGCCGAGGTCCGCGATCTCGTCGAGCGCATGCTGCGGGTCTCCGGTCGCCGGCTGGATCTCAGCACTCCGTTCGTCGATGCCATGCTCCCGGACGGGTCGCGGCTCCACGTCGTCATCCCGGACATCACGCGGCAGCACTGGGCGGTGAACATCCGCCGCTTCGTCGTCCGCGCCCGGACCATCGCCGATCTTGCCGACCTCGGCGTCCTCACGGAGCAGGCCGCGCGCTTCCTCGATGCGGCGGTGGCGGTCGGTCTCAACGTCGTCGTCGCGGGAGGCACTCAGTCGGGCAAGACCACAGCCCTGACCGCGCTGCTGGGCTCTGTCCCGTCGGCCGAACGGATCATCACCTGTGAGGAGGTCTTCGAGCTCCACCTCGATCACCCCGACCATGTGGCCCTCCAGACCCGGGCCCCGAGTCTCGAGGGCACGGGCGCCATCTCGCTGCGTCGGCTGGTCACGGAGGCCCTCCGCATGCGACCGACGCGACTCGTGGTCGGCGAGGTGCGGCAGGCCGAGGCACTCGACCTCCTCGTGGCGATGAACAGCGGCATGCCGGCGATGGCGACGCTCCATGCCAACAGTGCGCGAGAGGCCGTCACGAAGCTGTGCACCCTGCCGCTGCTCGCCGGGGCCAACATCGATGCGAGTTTCGTCGTCCCGACGGTCGCAGGGTGTGTCGACCTCGTCGTGCACCTGGCGGTCATCGACGGCCGGCGGCGCGTGCGTGAGATCGCCGGGGTCTCGGGTCGGGTCGAGGGCGGCACGGTGGAGATGTCGACGGTGTTCCGGTGGGACGGGCAGTCCCTTGCTCGGGGTGACGGACCTCCTCCGCATGTCGACCGCTTCCGTGAGGCGGGCATCGATGTGCAGGATCTGCTGGACACCACGCTGCTCCCGGGTGCTCGTGTCGAGGCGGGTGCTCGATGACGTCCACTCAGATCCTCGGCGCCATCGCCGGGCTGGCCACCGCGACGGCCGTGCTGCTCATCATCCGGGTGGTGGTCAGCCCGGCCCGCATCGCTCGCAGTCCCCGAATGGCGCCCTGGTTGGCCGCGGCCGGGCTCCCTCGACTGACTCCTGCTGCGTTCGTTGCCCTCTGCGTGGGCGCCGGCATCACCAGCGGGGTGCTGTCTGCGGCAGCGACGGGCCTGCCGATGGTGGCCCTGATCGCATCCGTCGTCGGCTCCGCGGCGCCCGTGCTCGTCGCCCGACGGCGCGTCCGACTGGCCCGGCAACGGATGCGGGAGTCGTGGCCGGAGGCGGTCGACTCCCTCGTCTCCGCCGTGCGAGCCGGCCTCTCCCTCCCGGAGGCCGTCGTCTCGCTGACGACCGCAGGACCGGCACCGCTGCGCCCACTGTTCTCCGCGGCGTCCCGCGAGTACCGGGCGACGGGGTCCTTCCATGCCAGCCTCGACACACTGCGCGACCGAGCGGTCGATCCGGCGGCAGACCGCGTGGTCGCGGCCCTTCAGCTCGCCCACGAGTGGGGCGGCACACAGGTCGGCGAGGTCCTGCGCACGTTGAGCAGCATGATGCGCGAGGATGCCCGCCTCCGGTCGGAGATCCGGGGCCGCCAGAGCTGGACCGTCTCGGCGGCCCGGATGGCCGTTGCGGCCCCCTGGCTGACCCTGCTCCTGCTGAGCACCCGGTTGGAGACGGTCGCCGCCTACGCCACCCCCGCAGGGGGCCTCCTCCTCGTCGGTGCAGCGGCGGCATCCGCCGTCGCCTACCTGGCCATGACCCGGATCGCCGTGCTGCCCGACCTGCCGAGGCTGACGTCATGACCTGGGATGTCTGGGGCGCGGTGCTGGCTCTGCTCGTCTCGCTCGCCTGCGTGGCGCTCGGCTCGTGGTTGCGGGCCCGCCGCCCGTTGCGCCTTGCCGACCGCATCGCTCCGTACGTCGCACCAGGCCGATCCGCACCCCACCGCGAGGCAGGGGCCGGGTACCTGGCGGACCGCACGGTCCGAATGCCGACCATCGTCTCCCCGCGCAGGGTCCGCTCGCCGTTCGGATCCCGGGCATCGGTCGCACCGGGCGCCCTGTGGTCCGTCGGGGGAGGAGTGGCCGGACTCGCGCTCGCCGCCCTGGTCACCGCCGATGACCCACGGCCGGTCGCGTGGGCGGCGCTGGTGGTCACCGGTGCGGTGCTGGGCAGGTCCGTGGAACGGATCCGCTCGCGGGCGCGCTGTGCACGGGAACGGCGCGAGATCGACCAGCAGGTGCCGGTCCTCGCAGATCTGCTCGCGCTCGCGGTCTCCGCCGGTGCGACACCGATGGCAGCACTGTCCCGATGCGCCGCGGTGCTCGACGGTGCCCTCGCCCGTCAGCTGACCGCATGTCTGGGTCGGATGCGGACCGGAACCTCCCTGGAGGAAGCCCTCGCCGAACTCGCCGATCGAGCACAGGTGGCCTCCCTGACCCGGCTGGTCGAGGCGATCGCCCAGGCGCATGCGCGCGGAACCCCGCTGACCGAGGTGGTCCGGGCCCAGGCCACCGACGCCCGTGCCGACGAGCGACGGCGTCTGCTCGAGGTCGCCGGGCGCAAGGACGTCGCGATGCTCGTGCCGATCGTCTTCCTCGTGCTGCCGACCGTGATCGTCATCGCGGTCTTCCCCGGGATCAGCGCGCTGGAGGTGGTGGTGCCGTGACCCCGACCAGACCCCCGACCGATCCGACAACCCATCCGACTCCATCCCGACGAGAGGCTCACCATGACCATGCGACTGCTCACCCTGATCGACCGACTCGGCCGACGACTGGCGGAGGATCGAGGGGATGTCCCCGGCTGGGTCCTCGTCGCGGTGATGACTGCAGGGCTGGTGACGACGCTGTGGGTGCTCGCCGACGAGCAGCTGACGGCCGTCCTGGGACGGGCGATCGGCTCCGTCTCCACGCCCTGACGGTGCGCAGGCTCACGCGGCTCGCTCGGGAACGGCCTGAATCCGCGGGTGACCGGGGGAGTGCCGTGGTGGAGTTCACGCTGGTGGCCCCACTGGTCCTGCTGCTGTGCGTGGCGATCGTCCAGGTCGCCCTGGCCGTCCATGTGCGCGCGACCCTCACGTCGGCAGCGGCCGAGGGAGCCCGGGCGGCCGCGCTCGCCGGTGCCGATCCGGCTGCCGGCGTCCGGCGCACCGAGTTCCTGCTGGCGGACACACTGACCGAGGGTGTTGTTCGCGAGGTCGACGTGCGCGCTGACCGGGTCGGGACACTCAGCGTGGTGGTCGTCCGGATCACCGGAACCCTCCCGCTCGTCGGCCTGCTCGGTCCGAAGGCCCTGACGGTCGAGGGGCGTGCGGTGCGTGAGGGCTGGGCGTGAGCGGGCGGCTCCGTACTGATTCCGGCTCCGCGATGCTGGAGTTCATCGCCCTCGGAGTCGGCGTCCTGGTGCCCCTCGGCTATGTCGTCCTGGCCGCCGCCGGCGTTCAGGCCGCCGTCTTCGCGAGCACTCAGGCGGTCCGTGAGGCCGGACGCGCCTACGTCTCGGCGAGCACCGCGAGCGAGGCTCGGGAACGCGCCTGGGGCGCGGCACGACTTGCGTTCGACGATCACGGACTCGATCTGCCGCCGCAGGCACTGTCCATCACGTGCCCCAGCGGTCAGTGCCTCGACCCGGGCTCGACGGTCACGGTCGAGGTGGTCTGGCAGGTGCCGTTGCCGTGGCTTCCGGAGTCGATGGCCGGAGCGGCCCCGAGCCTCGTTCCCGTGCATGTCCGTCATGCCGTGCCGGTGGACGACTACCGCGGGAGCCCGACGTGAGGCTGAAGACGAGTATCCGGCTCCGCGACGATCGCGGCAGCGTGATGCTCCTCGGACTCGGGGCGATCGTCATCTGCCTACTGGCCGTCACGGTGGCCGTCGATGCCTCCGCGGCCTTCCTGCAGCGGAGGGCTCTGGTCGCGTTGGCGGATGCCGGCGCACTCGCCGGCGCGCAGGCGCTCGACATGGATGCCTACTACCGCGAGGGCGCCTCGTCGGCCACGGGCCTGAGCCCCGGCCAGGTCGAGCAGCGCGTCGAGGGATTCCTGGCCCGCACGGGGGCTGCTGACGTCACTGGCCTCCGCCTGGACTCGGTCACCTCCGACGGCCGCTACGTGACGGTCTCGCTGAGCGCCCCTGTGACGCTGCCCTTCCACGGTCTGCTGGCCGGCGAGACGGTGCGTGTCCAGTCGCGCGCCCGGCTCGCCTATCGCCCTGCGGGGTGACCGGGCAGAGGCGCGTGCGTCCGGGCCGTACCCTTGACCCACCATGGCTGACATCGACCTCGCCGAACGGCTCGCTGCCCTCCAGACCACCATGAGCAGCATCGAGACCGTCCTCGACCTGCCCGCGCTCCGTGAGCAGGTCGCCGACCTCGAGCAGCAGGCGAGTGCGCCGGATCTGTGGGACGACCAGGAGAGGGCGCAGGCGGTCACGTCGAAGCTGTCCTTCGCCCAGGGTGAGATCCGCAAGGCCGAGGCCCTGCGCGGCCGCCTCGATGATCTGCCGGTGCTGTTCGAGCTGGCGCAGGAGGAGGGTGATGCCTCCGCCCTCGCCGATGCCGAGGTCGAGCTCAACGCCGTCCAGGCCGCCATCGACGAGATGGAGGTGCGCACGCTCCTCTCAGGGGAGTACGACGCGCGCGAGGCCTTCGTCTCGATCCGTTCAGCTGCCGGTGGTGTCGACGCCGCCGACTGGGCGGCCATGCTCCTGCGGATGTACACGCGCTACTGCGAGCGCCACGACTGGCCGTTCGAGGTCAATGAGACCTCCTACGCCGAGGAGGCCGGGATCAAGTCTGCGACGTTCCACGTCAAGGCCCCGTACGCCTACGGCACCCTGTCGGTCGAGCAGGGCACGCACCGGCTGGTCCGCATCTCCCCGTTCGACAACCAGGGGCGCCGTCAGACCTCCTTCGCGGAGGTAGAGGTGATCCCCGTGGTCGAGCAGACCGACCACATCGACATTCCCGATGACGAGATCCGGGTCGACGTCTACCGGTCCTCCGGACCCGGGGGTCAGGGCGTGAACACGACCGATTCCGCTGTCCGCATCACGCACATCCCCACGGGCATCGTGGTCTCGTGCCAGAACGAGCGCTCCCAGATCCAGAACCGCGCCTCGGCGATGGCCGTCCTGCAGTCCAAGCTCCTCGAGGTCCGTCGTCGTGAGGAGCAGGCCAAGATCGATGCCCTCAAGGGCGACACGGCCGGCTCCTGGGGCAACCAGATGCGCTCGTACGTGCTGCACCCTTACCAGATGGTCAAGGACCTCCGCACCGAGGAGGAGACCGGCAACACCGCAGCGGTCCTCGACGGCGAGATCGACGCGTTCGTCGAAGCCGGCATCCGGTGGCGCAAGCAGACGGCCTAGTGCACTTAGACTGTCAGGCGTGATCCTCTTCGACCACGTCACGAAGGTCTACCCCACGCAGCAGCGACCTGCGCTGGACGACGTGTCGCTGGAGATCGAGAAGGGCGAGTTCGTCTTCCTCGTCGGACCCTCGGGATCGGGCAAGTCGACCTTCCTGCGGCTGGTGCTGCGCGAGGAGCGGCCCACCAAGGGCCAGGTGTGGGTGCTGGGCAAGGACCTCAACCGCCTGTCGAACTGGAAGATCCCGATGCTGCGGCGCCAGATCGGCACGGTCTTCCAGGATTTCCGCCTCCTGCCGAACAAGACCGTCGCGGAGAACGTCGCCTTCGCCCTCGAGGTGATCGGCAAGCCGTCGTCCCACATCAAGAAGGTCGTCCCGGAGGTCCTCGAGGTCGTGGGTCTGGAGGGCAAGGAGAACCGGCGCCCCGACGAGCTCTCGGGTGGTGAGCAGCAGCGAGTGGCCATCGCTCGGGCGTTCGTCAACCGGCCGATGATGCTCATCGCCGACGAGCCCACCGGAAACCTCGACCCGGGTACCTCGGTCGGCATCATGAAGCTCCTCGACCGCATCAACCGACTCGGCACCACCGTGGTCATGTCGACGCACGACGCCCAGATCGTCGACCAGATGCGCCGGCGCGTCATCGAACTCGAGGGCGGTCACGTCGTCCGCGACCAGACCCGCGGCGTCTACGGGTACGCACGATGAGGGCGACGTTCGTCGCCAGCGAGGTCGGCAACGGCCTGCGGCGCAACCTCACCATGACCCTGGCCGTGATCATCACGGTCGCGGTGTCCCTCGCGCTCTTCGGTGCGAGCCTGCTCGTGCGCGCGCAGGTCTCGACGATGAAGGACTTCTGGTACGACAAGGTCGAGGTCTCGATCTTCCTGTGCAGCAAGGGCAGCGACACCCCTTCGTGTGCGGGCGGCGCGGTCACCGCGGCACAGCGCGACCAGATCAAGGCCGACCTCGAGAGCCTGCGCCCGCTCGTCGACGAGATCTACTACGAGTCCAAGGCCGAGGCCTACGAGCGGTTCGTCGAGCAGTTCAAGAACTCGCCGATCGTCGACAACGTCACCGAGAAGTCCCTTCCGGAGTCCTTCCGCGTGAAACTCGCGGACCCGACCAAGTACGACGTCGTGGCGTCCGCCTTCGCCGGACGGCCCGGCATCGAGCAGGTCAACGATCAACGGCAGGTGCTCGACAAGTTCTTCCAACTCCTCGGTGGCCTGCAGGCCATCGCCCTGCTCATCGCCGGCGTGATGCTCGTCGTGACGGTCCTGCTGATCGTCAACACCATGAGAGTCGCGGCGTTCAGTCGACGCCGTGAGACCAGCATCATGCGGTTGGTCGGCGCCTCGAACTTCTACATCCAACTGCCGTTCCTGCTCGAGGCGGCGTTCGCCGCGGCGATCGGTGCGCTGCTGGCCATCGGATCACTGATCCTGATGAAGGTCGTCATCATCGACGGGGTCCTGGCACCGTCGTTCCAGTTCACGGCCTTCGTCGGATGGGACGCGGTCGCGGCCATCGCCCCGGTCATGCTGATCACCGGCATCGCGCTGGCCGGCCTCGCGGCCTTCTTCACCCTCCGCAAGTACCTGCGGGTGTGAGCAGCCTCCTCAGTCTCGAGCCGCTCCCGCAGACCCGGCGGGGGTGGGTTGCCCTCGTGGTCGTGGGCCTGCTGTTCGCCGTCGCGTTCACCCTTGTGGTCCGCTTCTACGATGCCGAAGGCGGCAGTCAGGTCAGCGGCGGAGCGGAAGCCCCCTCTGGCGCCTCAGGCGTGATGATCCAGATGGAGCCGCTGACGGTTGACGCGAACGTGAACTCGGCCCGGATCCGGATGTCCTTCTTCCCGCAGGGCGATGAACTGTTCGACGAGGGCCGCCCCAACCGGAACATCCGTGTCACCGTCTTCAACGGCTTTCAGGGGCCCAACGAGTTCAAGTTCCCTGCCGGTACCGCGATGGGGGCCAGGGAGGTGGCCATCGCCCTGGCCGGCGACACTGCCGTCTACCCGTTCGACGTCCACGGCACGGACTTGCTCATCGCAGCTGACACCTATACCAAGGGGGTCGACGGGGCCGTTCGCTCCGCCGAACCGGTCGAACTGTTCCTCGACGCCAGCGGTGGCGTCAACGGATGGGACACCGAGGTTGAGCTCTCCTCTGGTGTGAACTCGGAGTACTACGCAGCCTGGGGCTTCAACCGGGCCTTCTCGACGATCGCCTTCGTCATGGTCATCCTCGTCGTCGCCGGCGTCCTTGCCTTCCTCGCGCTCGTGACCGGAGCCCTCGTTCAGGCGGATCGGCGTCCCGCCGAGGCGGCTCTCCTGTCCTGGACGGCTGCTCTGATCTTCGCGCTGCCCGCGCTGCGCAACTACATGCCCAACGCGCCGCCGTTCGGCGCCTCCATCGACATGTACGCCTACCTGTGGTTCATCGTCGCGGCAGGCGCGGCTGCCGTCTTGGTCATCTTCGGCTGGAACGGTCAGCGGCTGGCGGAGCGGCGTCGGGTCGAACGCGAGCGCGAGCGTGACCGCGAACTGTCCACCACCCCTGCGGGCACCGGAGGCTCTCATGCCACGTGAGAAGGGGCGCACGCTCGTCGCCCAGAACAAGAAGGCCCGTCATGACTACTCGATCGAGGATGTCTACGAGGCCGGCATGGTGCTCACGGGCACCGAGGTGAAGTCCCTGCGCGCTGGCCGCGCTTCCTTGACGGACGGATTCGCGACGCTCGACGATGGGGAGATCTGGCTGCGCGGCGTGCATATTCCGGAGTACACCCAGGGCACCTGGACCAACCACGAGCCCCGGCGCGCGCGCAAACTCCTGCTCCACAAGGAGGAGCTCAACCGCATCGCCAAGAAGGTTCATGACACCGGCATCACCCTCGTCCCACTGGCTCTGTACTTCAAGGACGGCTACGCGAAGGTCGAGATCGCCGTGGCCCGTGGCCGCAAGAGCTACGACAAGCGCCAGGCGATCGCGGAGCGTGAGTCCAAGCGCGAGGCCGACCGCGCTGTGGGGCGGCGCTCGAAGGGCCTCGAGTAGCCGATGGGCATCCTCTCCGGCACGGCGATGATCCCTGCGCCGGCCAAGGGCTACTACGGCTGGCGCATTGTCGTCTTCTCCGCGATCGCTCTGGCCCTGACGGGTCCGGGCCAGACGTTCGGAGTGTCCGTCTTCGTCGATCCGATGATCGACGAACTCGGCATCACTCGCACGCAGATGAGCACGGCCTACCTGATCGGCACCCTGGCAGGAGCACTGGCGCTGCCGTGGATCGGTCAGGCGATCGACCGCTTCGGCGTGCGTCGCGTCATGGCGATGGTGGGCGTCCTGTTCGGCGCCTTCCTGCTCGGAATGGCGTTCGTCTCGGACTTCGTCACGCTCTCGGCCGGGTTCATCGGCATCCGGATGATGGGACAAGGCGCCCTCGGGCTGGTCGCCACGACGGGCGTCGCCCTGTGGTTCAGCCGGAAGAGGGGCCTCGCCATGGGCATCGTCACGGCCGCGGGTGGCTTCGGCATGACGATGATCCCGCTGATCTTCGAGTTCGCGATCTCCGGCTGGGGGTGGCGGACGGCCTGGGTGGCGGAGGCGCTCACGGTGTGGATCGTCGTCGTGCCGCTGGCGGTCTTCGGCATTCGCAACCGCCCCGCGGATGTCGGCCAGCACGTCGATGGCGATGCCGAGGCTCCTGCGGTCGACGGAGACTCCTGGGGCGTCAGCCGCCGCGAGGCGCTGGGCAGCCCGTTCTTCTGGGTCGTGAGCGCCGCGGTCGTCGCCACCGCCCTGCTGACCACCGCCCTTGTCTTCC
>JAUHZW010000040.1 GCA_030425745.1 Actinomycetes bacterium | reverse complement strand
AGAGCGCCGTCACCGGTGCCCCGGTCAAGGCCCTGTGCGGCAAGGTCTGGACCCCCAGTCGCGACCCCTCCAAGTTCCCGATCTGCCCGGACTGCGAGAAGATCCACGCGAACCTCCCGCGCGGTGGCGACAAGGGCGGCGACTCCTGACGTCCTCCCCGCTCGCACGGACGGCTCGCCTCGTGGCGGCCGCCCTGCTGGGCCCCTCGGCTGCTGTCCTTCTGGCGGCCTGCGCCGCCGATCCCGACAGTGCGGCTGCGCCCGCGCCGCCGGACCCGGCTGCGGTCTCCGTGCAGCCTTCGCCCGAGCCCGCGCTGGACGAGTGCTCCGTCGAGAACCTCACGGTCGTCAACCCCGGGCAGCTGACTGTGGGCGCGGCAGCCCCCCTCGACGAGCCGTACTTCGTCGAGGCCAAGCCCGGCAACGGCGAGGGGTTCGAGTCCGCACTCGTCTACGCCATCGCAGAGGGTCTGGGCTTCCGGCCGACGCAGGTGGACTGGCGCATCGTCGGGCCGGGGGAGGCGCTCGATCCAGCGGAACTGCGTGTCGACTTCCTCGTCGGTCGGATCCCGCTGGACGACGACACCGACGTGCGGCAGTACTCCGTGCCGTACCTGCAGTCGGTGGGGGCAGCTCCCGGCATCGCCCCGGAGGACGCGACGGATCCCGGCTCCGCGGAGGCCGACACGGCGGACCTCGACCTGCTGGCCGCGGACCAACCGCGTCCGGTCACGCCCTTCGCGCTCGCCTTCCCGCCGGGAGACCCGCTGGTGATCTGCACCGATGGTGTGCTGGCCGAGCTGGTCGCCGACGGGGAGATCCAGGCGCTCGCGGACACCTGGCTCCCACCCTCCGATGCCTCGTCGCTGGTGGCGGGAATCGAGCCTGGGATTCCCGCCACCAGCGACGAGGCATCGGAGGGGGCACGCGTGTCGTGACCGATAACCGGTCGCCGGCGCCCTAGCGTTCTTCCCGAGCACACCCGGTGCTCAGCTAAGGAGAACACTCCACATGTCCAACACAGTGATCATCGAGCAGGAGAGCGACGCGCAGGCGCTCAGCAAGACCTGGGGCGTCCTGCTCTTCATCGGTCTGGCGAGCATCATCATCGGCATCCTGGTGATGGCGTGGCCCGGCAAGACGGTCGTGGTCGTGGCCGTCCTCCTCGCCATCTACCTGGTGGTGAGCGGCATCTTCGAGATCATCCGTGGCTTCGGCAGCGGACTGTCCGGGGGCATGCGTGCCCTGCTGTTCATCGGGGGCATCCTGTCCCTCATCCTGGGCCTGTTCGCCTTCCGCGGCTTCGTCGTCGAGGACAGCCCGTTCGACGCGGTCTGGCTGCTGGCCCTGTTCGTCGCCATCAACTTCATCTTCCGCGGTGTCGGGCAGCTGATGGAGGCTGCCGACCACAAGGAGGGCCGGGGCTGGAACATCTTCGGCGGCATCGTCAGCCTGCTGCTGGGCATCATCATCCTGGTGACCCCCGGCGACATCGTCGTCCTCGCCTGGGTGATGGGCATCTTCCTCGTGGTCAGCGGCATCATGACCGTCATCGGCGCCTTCCAGGTCAAGTCCCTGGCCAAGGCCTAGCAGTCACCTGAGGATCGGCGATGGCTGCCGAGACCTCGCAGACCCTTGACCGAGGGCTGCGCGTCCTGGAGATGGTGGCGGACTCCCCCGAGGGAGTCACCGTCACCGAACTGGCCGCAGCCCTCGGCATCGGTCGCACGGTCGTCTATCGACTCGTCGTGACTCTCGAGCAGCACGCCCTCATCCGCCGCTCGTCCGATGGACGTTGCCGGCTCGGCCTGGGCGTGCTGACCTTCGGCCGGCAGATCCAGCCGGTCGTCCGCGACACCGCGCTGCCCTCCCTTCGGCTGCTGGCCGATGCGGTCAACGCCACGGCGGTGCTGACTGTGGTCGACGGACCGGAGGGCCTGTCGGCCGTGGTCGTGGAGCCCTCCCGATCCGAGGTGCATGTGGGGGTCCGGGCAGGCGCTCGAGCGCCGCTGGAGAACAGCGCTGCCGGCCGCGCCATCCTGGCCGCACGCACCACGGCCGGTCGGCCCCTCGAGCCACCGTGGGTGGTGGCCACCGGTGACGTCCCCCAAGGGGCCTACGGGCTTGCCGTGCCGATCCTCGGGGTCGCCGGGCTCGAGGCATCCGTCGGAGTCCTCGCGCTGCGTGAGCTGGCCGATGCCGATGTCGGCCCCCGTGTCGCGCGGGCGGCCGGGGAGATCGCCCGCGCCCTGCGCTGAGCATCCCTTACCTTCCTCTGATGCGTCTCACAGGAATCTCCAAGGTTCGCCGCGCATAGTCGTCGACATGACAGGGACGGACCGACCGACCCGCGCATCACACGGATCTCGATCCGGAAAGGACTGACATGTCGAACGCACGCAAGCTGGCCCTCGCGGCCGCCGCCTTCGGAACCAGCAGCATCCTCCTCATCGGCACCGCCGGCGCAGCTCTCGCCTCGAAGAAGCGCGGCCCGTTCGCCGAGCTCGTCACCGACGGCACCCTCACCACCGCCGATGCGAATGCCATCAAGGATGCCCTGCAGGCCGAGCGCGAGGCGAACCGTGAGGAGCGCAAGGCCGAGGCTCAGGCCGCTCGTGCCGCCGTGCTCGCCGACCTCGTGTCAAATGGCACCCTCACTCAGACTCAGGCCGACGCCATCTCCGCTGCGAGCGCCGAGCGGGGTGGCATGCGTGACCTCATCACCGAGGGCACCGTCACCCGCGACGACCTCAAGGCCGTCAAGGATGCGCTGAAGGCCGATCGACAGGCCGACCGAGAGGCCCATCAGGCAGAGGCCAAGGCGGACCGTGACGCGGTCCTCGCCGGTCTGGTCTCGGCGGGCACGCTGACGCAGGCGCAGGCCGACGCGGTCGCCACGGCCCTCGACGCTCACAAGGCCGAGAAGGGCGACCGCCCCGGCAAGCGTGGCGAGCGTGGCGAGCGTGGCCAGGGCGGTCCGCGCCGCTAGCGCCGGCGCACGCCGCAGCAATCGTCCAAACCTGCAGCTACCGTCACACAATCCCTCGGGATTGACGGTAGCTGCAGGTTTTAGTGTGTGGCTAACGCCAGCAGCGCGCTGATGCGTCGCTGGCTAACGCCAGCAGCCGGCGATCGTCGCCGTGAGCCCGTCCACCGCCTGCCGGATCGTCAGAGCCGAGTACCGCTGGGGGCGGTCGTTCACCAGGATCGAGAAGATCCGCTCCGGGGACCCTTGCGACGCCGTCACCCCGGACAGGCTGATCGTGTCGAAGAGCGTGCCGGTCTTGGCCTTCACATCGCCCGCGGCGCAGCGGGCACGCTTGGTGGTGAACCGCCCGTACTTGTCGTCGAGGGTCCCGCTGACGCCCGAGATGGGCATCGCGTCGTCCTCGAACATCACCCGGAAGGGCTCGGGATTCGTGACCTTCGCGGTGCGGAGCACATCCACAAGAAACTGCGGGGTGACCCGGTTGCGACGCGACAGGCCGCTGCCGTCGAGCAGCTTGTTCCGGCTGGTGTCGATGCCCAGTCCGGTCAGGACCTGCTCGGCCGCGGTGCGCGCCCCACGCCAGTCACCCGGCTGCCCGGCGGCCAAGGCGACCTGCCGGTACAGCACTTCGGCGACGTTGTTCTCCGAGATGCGCAGCATGATGCGCACCGCCTCATCGACGGTGTGGCCCTTGGACTCCGCGATCACCGGCGCCTCCCCGGCCTCCGCGGCACCGGCGACGGTCACGGGGAATCCCTTGGCGCGCAGCTTCTTGGCGAACACCGCCGCGGCATTGGCGCTCGGGTCACGGCTGTAGTCCCACAGGCGGGCCAAGGAGTGCACGCTGGAGACCACGGACGGGATGTAGCCGGTGGTCCAGCCGGGCCCACGGCCGTCGGACGGAAAGAGGTTGTCGTCCACATAGAGAGTCACCGGGGTGCCGGGGGCCAGCGTGGCGGCCGTCTGCGTGGCGAGTCGGCGCAGTTCCCTGGTCGACAGCAGCGGGTCACCGCCCCCTTCCAGGATCACCTCGCCGGGAGTGGCGCCGGCGCGCACGCGGGTGGTGAAGCGGTGGTCGGCGCCGAGGGCGGCCAGCGAGGTCACCGCCGTGACGATCTTCATGTTCGACGCCGGCAGCATGCGGCGGGTGCTGTCGTGCTCGGACAGGACCTCCCCGGTAACTGCGTCGATCGCCAGCAGTCCGACGGTGGTGCCAAGGCGCGGGTTGGAGATGCGCTTGTCGACGAGCTGGTCGACCGTCTTCTCCCGGGGGGCGGCCGAGGCGGAACCTGAGCCGGCCGTGGCGAGTCCGACCGAGAGTGCCGCCACCAGGGCGGCGGACATGAGACGTCTGAGGGGCATGGGACACATGGTGCGACAGGCCGAGGGTGGTCCGGTCACCCGGGGGTACGGCGGCGTGTCGCACAATGGCCCGGACGTGCCCCCTGCCCGAAGGTCCCCCGTGCGCCGATTCCTGCTCGTTCCCTCCCTCCTCGCTGCCGTGGCGGCCCTGGTGCTGGGCCTGCTGACCGCCCCTGCCGCTCAGGCAGATCCCTCGGGCCGGGTCGCCAGCGGCTGGATCCCGTACTGGATGAGCTCCCCGAGCCGCCCGGCCGGCGTGAACTCCGCCGTGCAGAACGCCGACCTGTTCGTCGACATCTCACCGTTCTGGTACTCGGCGACCAAGAGCGGCAACGGCGTCAAGATCGGCCTGAACTCGAACTTCACCAACGGGCAGGCCAACGTGCAGTGGGCCATGGGCCAGCTCAAGGGCGCCGGACTGACGGTGCTCCCCGCCATCGCGGACAGCTCCGGCAAGGGGCGTATGGCCAGCGTGCTCGCCGACCCGGCCAAGCGGGCCGCTCACGTCCAGGACATCGTCGACCTCGTCATGTCCAATGGCTACGACGGCATCGATCTGGACTACGAGACGTTCGCCTTCTCCGACGGCTCGTCCTCGTGGGGTCGCACGCAGCCGAACTGGACGGCCTTCGTCAACGAGCTCAGTGCGGCTCTCCATGCCCAGGGCAAGCTGCTCTCGGTCACCATCCCACCGCCGTGCGGCTACTCCGGCACCTGCGGCCCGAAATACGGTTACTGGGTCTACAACATCGAGGGCATCGCCCCGGCGGCCGACCGCATCCGGATCATGGCGTACGACTACCACGTGCAGGGCATCGGCCCGATCGCCCCGATGCCGTGGGTGCGCTCGATCGTGCAGTACTCGTCATCGATCATGGACCCGCAGAAGCTCCAGATCGGTGTCCCCACCTACGGACGGGCCTGGACCCGCAAGAAGGGCAACTCGCTCATGACCGAGGGCAGGTGCCCGAGCAAGAGTTCGGCCTCGTACAAGAAGCTCACCCGCATGGCGTCGGTCACGGATGCCGACATCCCGGGTGTCCTGGCATCCGTCGGAGTGACGCCCGATCAGGTGCAGTGGTCCGATGAGGATCAGGAGAACTGGGTCTACTACGACAAGACCCTCGACTGGACCGACTCCAGCGGAAATCGCCAGACCTGCATCGCCAAGCGGGTGATGTGGTGGGTCGGCCCTGAGGCCGTGGCCGCGCGGACCCAACTCGTCTCGGAGTTCGGCATCAATGCCGCCGCCTACTGGACGGTCGGTGGCGAGGACCCTGCCCAGTGGCCGCTCATCCGCGGGGTCTCGGCCACGCTGGCCCCGGCCGAGACCGACGTGCAGATCGCGGTGCCGCCGGCCACGGTGTTCGGGCAGCCCATCACCGTCACCGGCTCGGTCGGCTCGCAGGGGGCGCCGCTGACCGGCGTGACCGCCGTGCTGCAGTTCCGCCCGCAGGGCTCGAAGGATCCCTTCACCGAGATCGCCCAGGCGCCGGTCAACCCCGATGGCACCGTGGGCTTCCAGGTCGCGGCTCCGGCAACCGGGGAGTGGGTCATCTACGTGCCCGGCTCTGACACCCGCACCGAAGGGGTCAGTGCCCCCGGGGTGGTGCAGGTGCAGTCGCTCGTGACCGCCAAGCCGAAGAAGAGCCGTGTCTCCCGTGGCAAGATCGTCACCGTCAAGGGCTGGGCCCGCCCCGCTGTGCCGAAGCAGCGCCTGCTCCTTCAGCTGAAGAAGAAGGGCGACCGCTGGAAGACGGTGGACCGCGAGAAGGTGAACAAGCGCGGCCGTGCGACCCTGAAGGCCGCTGTGCCCAAGAAGAAGGGCAAGTACACGTACCGGGTCGTCGCCGTGGGACGCAACGGCATCGTCACCAACGTGTCGACGGACATCCCGATCCGCGTGACGAAGTAGTTCGAGTCACGCCGCGGCGCAGTTCACGTCTTCAGAGAGGCCGCGGGGAGCTCGAACCACTGCAGCGCGGTGAAGTCCGCACTCAGGGCATCCGAGGCAGGCGGCCCGAGGTCGTCGGGCAGTGACTCGAGGTACTCGTGGCCGTGGGCGAGGTAGTCGGCCAGCGCGCTCTCGGGTGCCCGGTCGCGATGCTCGGGATAGCGCAGGATCCCGGCCTCGTCGTAGTGGATGTCAGCCAGCCGCAGAGGTGGCTCCACCGGGCCGTCCCGGTGCTGCCACCGGCCCGTCGTCGGGTCGAACCGGTACTGCGGCAGCAGCTTCCAGCCATGGTCGGCCACGAGGTGGACCGCCGACACCACGTATTCGAACACCACCTCGGAGATGAAGTAGTTGAAGTTGACCCGCACCCAACCCGGCTTGATGCCCTCGCATCCGTGCTGGATCTCCCGCTCGAACTCATGCGAGCGCTCCAGATCGATGCCGAGCAGGCGGTGGCCGTAGGGGCCTGCGCAGGAGCAGCCGCCGCGGGACTGGATGCCGAAGAGGTCATTCAGGATCGCGACGGCGAGGTTGTGGTGCAGATACCGACCCTCGGGGCGTCGCATGACGAACGAGACGATCGACAGCCGATCGGCATCGGTGTTGCCGAGCACCTCGATACGGGGGTTCGCCTGCCACGAGGAGATCGCCCGTCGGACGAAGTCCTCCTCATGGGCCCGGATGACGTCCGTGCCCACCGCGTCCTTGAGCTGGAACACCAGCCCCGCGCGGATCGACTCGATGATCGCGGGAGTGCCGCCCTCCTCACGATGCACCGGGTCATCGAGGTAGAGGTGCTCCTCGGGGTTGACGTACGCGACGGTGCCGCCACCGACGACGTCGGGCACGGCATTGGTGAGCAGTTCACCTCGCACGATCAGCACGCCCGGGGTGCCCGGGCCGCCGATGAACTTGTGCGGTGAGAGGAAGACCGCATCCTTGCGGGCCAGGGGGCGACCGTCGGGTGCCATGTCGATGTCGACGTACGGGGCCGACGCCGCGTAGTCCCAGAACGCCAGCGCGCCGTGCTCATGCAGTGTCTCGGTGACGGTGTGCGTGTCCGTGGTGATGCCGGTGACATTGCTGGCTGCGCTGAACGACGCGATGACCTGCGGGCGATCCGCGAACTCCACGAGCCGTCGGCGCAGGTCATCGAGGTCGAGGTGACCGTCGGCGTCCTCGTGGATGGTGACGACGTCGGCGATCGATTCACGCCACGGAAGCTCGTTGCTGTGGTGCTCGTACGGGCCGATCAGGACGACCGGGCGCTGCTCGGGCGGGATCTGCTCGGACAGGTCGAAGCGGGCGTCGAGATCCGCGGGGATGCGGAGGTTGAGGATCCCGACGAGTCGGTTGATCGCCCCGGTCGAGCCGGAGCCGGCGAAGATCACGTGGGTGTCGTCTTCGGCGTGCACGGCGTCGTGGATGATCCGCCGGGCGTCCTCGCGCAGGCGCGTGGTCTGCAGCCCGGTGCCGCTGGACTCGGTGTGCGTGTTCGCATACCGCGGGAGCACCTCCTCACGGATGACGTCCTCGAGGAAGGTCAGTGCGCGCCCGCTCGCGGTGTAGTCCGCATAGGTGACGCGCCGGGGGCCGAAGGGGCCTTCCATCACCTGATCGTCGCCGATCACGGCATCGCGGATCCGGGCCAGGATCGGCGGATCCGGCAGGTCGGGACGTCGTGGTGGGATGGTGATCGTGGTCACCCGACCAGAGTAGGTGAGATCGGTAGGGGAGGATGGGTCCATGTCCGTGGCTCCCCCTGAGGTCACCCCGACCGAGGTGACCCGGCCTGAGGTCGTGGAGCAGGTGGAGAATCCGTGGATCACCATCGTGTGGAATGACCCGGTCAACCTCATGTCCTACGTGACGTATGTGTTCATGGAGTACTTCCACTATCCGCGGGAGAAGGCCGAGCGGCTCATGATGGACGTCCATGAGAAGGGGCGTGCCGTGGTGTCGAACGGCACCCGCGAGGCCATGGAGCGCGACGTCACCGCGATGCACGGCTACGGCCTGTGGGCCACGCTGCAGAAGGACGACTGATGGCGATGCTGCGCCCGCTGGGCGCCTCGGATCGGTCGATGGACCTCATCCTCGAGGAGGTCGAGCGTGAACTGCTGATCAGCCTCACTGCCCAGCTGATCGACTTCGTCGGGACGGCGGCTGACTCAGGCGAGGACCCGCTCGTCGCCCTCGTCGGCATCGACCCGGAGGCCGTGCCGTCTGAGGATCCGGCGCTCCACCGCCTGCTGCCGGATGCATTCCGTGATGACGAGGAGGCGTCGCTGGAGTTCCGCCGGTTCACCGAGCGCGATCTGCGCGATGCCAAGGTGCGCAATGCGGAGGCTGTCCGGGCATCGCTGGGGGATGACGGACTGGTGGTGCACCTCTCCGAGGAGCTCATCCCGGCCTGGCTGGGGTTCCTCAACGACACCAGACTGGTGCTCGGCGCCCGTCTCGAGCTCACCGAGGAGAACCAGGACGAGTTCGCTGACTTGGACGATGACGATCCCCGGGCCGCGCTGTACGGGCTGTACGGCTGGCTGACCTACCTGCAGGAGACTTTGGTCCAATCGCTCCTTGCATGATCCGAACATCACGATGACGGCCCCTGCACGCGGCCGGAGCATTGTCAGGGCTGGAGGAGCCCGGTGACGGTCATCGCGGCAGGGAAGGACACATGAGCACGCTGGTGAAGGACGCACGCCGCGCACGCACTCTGATGGCAGGGACGGCGGTGGCGGCGGCGCTGGCCCTGACCGTCACAGCCTGCAGCTCGTCGGACACCGAGGCAGCCGCGAGTGCTCAGCCGGGAGCGAGCACCGAGGCCGCTGCCAGTGAGCCGGCCGCCGATGACACCGTGTCCGACGAGGCCCCGGCGGCCGATGACAGTGAGTCGGTTGGCGATGACGCCGTGTCCGACGAGGCTCCTGCGGATGGCGGCGTCGCCGAGGTCGAGGCGGCCATCGAGGCGATCGAACTGCCGGCCGGTCCCGAGGCGGGCAGCGATGCCGCTCTGGCCTGGGACGCCCTCATGAGCCCGGTCGGCGAGTACGCCGCGGCGGCGAGCTATGCGGCCGTCATCGATGCGTTCGGTGAGGTCCAGCCGTATGTCCAGATCAAGAGCGCCGAGGAGCGGCACATCGATGCGCTCATCCGCCAGCTCGATGGCTTCGGCATCGAGGCCCCGGCGAACCCCTACCTCGGCAAGCTGCCGGCGCCCGCGGATCTGGAGTCCGCCGCACGGGCCTGGGCCACCGGCGAGGTGGACAACGTCGAGCTGTACGACGAACTGCTCGCGCAGACGGACGATCGGCGCCTGACTCGGGTCTTCACCAACCTGCGCCGCGCGTCCCTCGAGGCCCACCTGCCGCTGTTCGAGGCGGCCGCGGACAACGGCGGATCCCTGACACAGGAGCAGATGTCCGAACTCGGCCACGATGATCACGAGTCGGGCCAAGGCGGTGGCGGCCAGGGCAACGGCGGCGGCCACGGCGCGGATGAGGACCACGAGCCCGGCATGGGCGGGGGTCAGGGCAAGGGCAACGGCCAGGGGCGCGGCCAGCGGCAGGGAGCCTGACACATGCGAGTGGCCGCCCTCCCTGAAGAGGACGGCCACTCGCGACGTGAACCGCAGCAGAGGCGCCGGCTACTGGGCGTTCTGACTTGACGGTGCCTCCTTGAACTCGTCCGCGGCGAACTGCTCGCTGTCGTAGCGGCTCTTCTCGCGGGCGATCTTGTAGATGAGAAGACCGAACCAGCACTTGGCGAGGACGTCGGCGACGGAGTAGCCGACCTGCCGCCAGACGAACGCGTCCGGGCCATCGATCCCGAACATCGGGAACATGTAAGAGATCGGGTAGACGCCCCACGTGGCCAGCAGCAGCCAGCGCAGGCCGTTGAGGTCCTTGCGCACCTGCTCCGGCTGCGTGCGCATGCTCTTGGACAGTTCCGCGAAGAGCACGTAGAGGATGTAGAGGAACGGGATCGTGCTGAGCGCACCCCAGATGGCCTTGGCCATGGTGTCCGTGGCGATCTCGCCCGGGTAGCCCAGTGCGATCATCAGGATGGCCGCTGGGATCAGCTTGAGCATGAGGCCCTTGCGAATCGCCGGGGCGAGGGCGAGAACTGCGATGGCTTCGAAGAGCAGCAGCGGGACGGTCAGGATCCAGTCCACATAGCGGTAGCCCTCGTTGAAGCCCTCGCCCGCGACCAGTCGGTATGACAGGTCCATGATGGTCTGGCCCTCAGCGAGTGGGTCGCCGGCCCCGACGGCCACGTAGGCACCCTCGAACGAGTTGAAGATCCGCCAGTAGTGGTACGCCGCGATCAGGGTGACGATGGCCGAGACGATGACGGCCTGACGGTAGCGGGGCAGCACCCGAGTGTTGGCTGCCAGCAGGAACACGGTGGTCGCGATCATCGCGGCCAGGGCGAACGACAGGATGTTGTAGACAGTCTGGAACTGCCCGTAGTCCAACTCAAGAACGTCCATCAAGACTCCGAATCCGGGGGCGGGCGCCCCCTACCTCCTCCTGCCCGACGTCTGTCGGGCGTGATTGACGTTCCTCTCGTCGGGAGAACTCGGCAAGTTGAACAACCTATGAATCGATGTAACGAATCGGTCACGATCCGGGCATTAATCGGACATATCAGTTCGAGTAGGAGAAATCACCGCTGCACAACTCCTCCTATGCTTCCGGCATGGTCGCGGTTCGCATACCCGTGGTGCTCCGGACGCTCACGGGTGACGAGGGGGTCGTCGAGAGCTCCGGCGCCACGGTGGGCGAGCTCATCGCCGACATCGATGCGCGTCATCCGGGTTTCGCCGAACGGCTCATCGACGACAGCGGTCTGCGCCGCTACATCAACATCTACGTGGGGTCCGACGACATCCGGTTCGGTGGCGGTCTCGACACGGTTGTTGCCGACGGCCAGACCGTCCTGATCCTGCCGGCGTCGTCCGGCGGCATGTTCCTGCCCTGACACTGGGCTGGAACGCAGTGACCGAATCGCCCTCTACGCTGGGCGCACCATGAACGACGCAGCCATCGGCATCTTCGACTCCGGCTTCGGCGGCCTGACCGTCGCCCGTGCCGTGCTCGACCAGCTGCCGCACGAGCCCGTCCGCTACGTGGGCGACACTGCGCGCGGGCCGTACGGCCCCCGGCCCATCGCCGAGGTGCGCTCCTTCTCCCTGGAGATCATGGATCGTCTCGTCGACGATGGCGTCAAGATGCTCGTCATCGCGTGCAACTCCGCGAGCGCAGCAACCCTGCGCGACGCCCGGGAGCGGTACGACGTCCCGGTCGTCGAGGTGGTGCACCCCGCCGTGCGTCGTGCGGCGGCGGCGACGCGCACGGGTCGCGTGGGGGTGATCGGCACCACCGCCACTGTCACCTCGGGTGCCTATGACGATGCCTTCGCCGCGGCCCCGCAGGTCGACCTCACCAGCGCCGCCTGCCCGCGGTTCGTGGAGTTCGTCGAGGACGGTGTCACGTCGGGGCCGGAGCTCATCGCGGTCGCTGCCGAGTACCTCGCGCCGATGAAGGACGCGGATGTCGACACCCTCGTCCTCGGATGCACGCATTACCCGTTGCTCACCGGAGTGCTCTCCTACGTGATGGGGGAGGAGGTGACGCTCGTGTCCAGTGCGGAGGAGACCGCGAAGGACGTCTACCGCACCCTCGTTGCCCACGACCTCGTGCGTCATCCGGACCTGCCCGAGCCCGCGCACCAGTTCCTCGTCACCGGAGACCCGGACGAGTTCCAGCGTCTGGGCCGGCGATTCCTCGGCCCCGAGATCGGTGCCGTCGAGGCGACAGACTGATCCGGAAGGGCCCGACCATGCGCCTGACGATCCTCGGCTGCTCCGGCTCGTACCCGTCGGCTGACTCCCCGGCCTCGTCGTACCTGATCGAGCATGACGGTCACCGGATCGTCCTCGACCTGGGCAACGGCTCGTTCGGCGCGCTGCAGCGGCACGTCGCGATGGACTGGCCGGGCGCCCTCGACGCCGTGGTGCTGAGCCACTGTCATCTCGACCACTGTGCCGACCTCGGATCCCTGTACGTGCAGCGGCACTACTACTCCGCGACGACCGACCGCCTGCCTGTTCTCG
>JAUHZW010000325.1 GCA_030425745.1 Actinomycetes bacterium | reverse complement strand
ATCGCGAGCCGGTCGATGTGAGCGGCGATCCTGCGACCGCCCTCCACGACTACCTCACTGACTACGCCCGGCGGCTGAACGATCCGGTCTACACCGCGGTGCTGGTCGCGCTCATCGAGGGATCGGCGCGCGATGAGGCGTTCGCCGACGTGCATCGTCGAGCGTTCTCGCAGAGCAGTTCACGAGCCGGTGAGATCGTCCGGCGCGGTCAGGAGGCCGGGATCATCGGTGCCGACCGCGACATCGAGGTGTGCGTCGAGGACATGGTGGCGCCGTTCCTCTACCGAAGCCTTGTGACGCAGCAGCGCATCACCAGCACCCAGGTGCACCGGCTTCGGGACGAGCTTCTCGCCCGTTGGGCGTGACTACTCCTCCAACGAGCGCTGGCGAGCGCCCTTGTCGTGGTAGTCGTACTCCGCTGACACCTTCATCCCATCGAAGATGACGAAGGGCAGCCCGGGAACGATCCACTTCTTGCCGAGGTGTCCGGGGCCCATCGAGTCATCGATCACCGTCGCGCTCATCTGCCACTGCAGGGCCAGGTCGTCCGGGCGGGCCCAGTACTCGCCTGTCGGCTCGAGCACGAGATCGGGATAGCGCTCTAGGCCGTGCCCGAAGTACTCGCGGATGGCCTCCCACCCCTCCTTCAGCCCGCCGACGCTGTCCCACAGGATCGGATCATCGGTCATGTACTGCCGCGGGGCATCGACGTCGCCGCTGGACCATGCGGCGAACAGCGCCTTCACGACCTCGATGCGGGCCAGGTCGGTCTCGTTGAACTCGCTCATGGGACTCCTTGGGTAGGACGACGACGGACAGGGACTATGCGGACAGGGACTATGCGGACAGGGACTATGCGGACAGGTACGTGCCGCCGTTGACGGTGAGGACACGACCGTTGATGAAGCCGGCGATCGGCGATGCCAGATAGGCGACGGCGCCGGCGGTCTCCTCCGGGGTGCCTGCTCGGCCGGCGGCGATGCCGGCGACGAGCCGCTCGTGACGCTCCGGTGTCATGCGCCCCTCGAGGAGCTCGGTGCCCTGCGTGTAGCCCGGAGCGACCACGTTCGACGTGATGCCCTCGGGGCCGAGTTCGCGCATCAGCGTCACCGCGTAGGTCTCGAGGGCTCCCTTCGCGGCTGCATAGGCGGGACTTCCCGTGCCCATCTCGCCGGCGAAGGATCCGATGGTGATGATGCGCCCGCCAGGCCTGCGCAGCAGGGGCTTGAGCCCCTCGGTCATGAGCACGACGCTGAGGGTGTTCGCGCGCCAGGTGGACTCCCACACCGTCGCGACGTCCTCCAGTCCACCGGTGATCTTCGGCTGGGGGGAGCCGGCGTTGTTGACGAGGACATCGACTCCGTCGAGGGTCTCCTTGGCCCAGTGGAAGAAGCCCTGCACCGCAGCCACGTTCGAGACGTCGACGGAGCGGCAGTGCACCACGGTTCCCGCGTGTGAATCCGCCAGTCCGGCTGCAACTGCCTCGAGTTTCTCCAGCCGTCTGCCGACGAGGACGAGCGCCTCGCAGTCATCGGCGAGTGCGCGGGCGCAGGCAGCCCCGATGCCGGTCCCTGCTCCGGTGATCACGGCAGTGCGGCTCACGTTGCTCCCTGGTTTGTTGGACGTCCATCTACATGACGACCTAGGACACGTTACCCTCGTGCTGCGCGCGGTAGGGGCGTTCTGCCAAGGTCTGACGCAGACCTCACCCGCCGGCCCTGACAGTCAGGAGAGACACATGACCACGTCCGTCATCATCGATGGAGCCCGTACCCCCGTCGGCAAGCTGCTGGGCGCTTTCGCCTCGCTCTCCGGTGTGGACCTCGGCGCCGTCGCGATCAAGGGAGCCCTCGAGCGCTCCGGTGTCTCCGTCGATCAGGTCGACGCTGTCGTGATGGGTCAGGTGTACCAGGCCGGTGC
>JAUHZW010000039.1 GCA_030425745.1 Actinomycetes bacterium | reverse complement strand
ACGAGCATGTGCCTCCGGCTCACCTGGAGCAGCTCGAGGCGATGGGTGTCGCGGTGCGCCCCGGCCCGTCGGCCCTGTTCCACGCGCAGGACAAGATCCATATGCGCCAAGCCCTCACCGACATCGGCATCCCCTGCCCGCTCTGGCGTGTGGTCGAGGCTGTCGACCACGTCGAGGCCTTCGCCGAGGAGGCCGGTTGGCCCGTGGTCCTCAAGACCTCACGGGGCGGCTATGACGGCAAGGGCGTGTGGGTGGTCGACGACGCTGCGGCTGCCGGAGACGTCCTCGCCATCCCGCTGCCACCCGGTGCTCAGTGGCTGGCCGAGCAGCGGATCGACTTCGTGCAGGAGCTGTCAGCGCAGGTCGCCCGATCGCCGCACGGGCAGGCCGTGGCCTACCCGGTCGTGCGCACCGTCCAGGCCAACGGCATCTGCTCGGAGGTGGTGGCGCCCGCACCCGGCCTCGCGGGGGATCGGGCTGTCGAGGCTCAGGACCTCGCCCTGCGCATCGCCCGCGACCTGAACGTCACCGGCATGCTCGCGGTCGAGCTGTTCGACGACGGCCAGCGTCTCTACGTCAATGAACTGGCCATGCGCCCCCACAACTCCGGGCACTGGACCATCGAGGGGGCGCGCACCAGCCAGTTCGAGAACCATCTGCGAGCGGTCCTGGACCTGCCGCTCGGATCACCTGCCGCCGTCGCCCCGCACGCGGTGATGGTGAACATCCTCGGGGGTGACGTGCCGGACCTCTACTCGGCCTACAAGCACGTCCTCGCGCGGGACCCCGGCCTCAAGGTGCACCTCTACGGCAAGCAGGTGCGGCCTGGTCGCAAGGTGGGCCACGTGACGGTGATCGGCAACGATCTGGATGATCTGCTGGCGCGTGGGCGTCACGCAGCGGACTACTTCTCGGGAGCCATCGATGAGTGAGCAGCCTGTTGTCGCGATCTGCATGGGCAGTGACTCGGACTGGCCGGTCATGCAAGGCGCTGCGGCGATCCTCGAGGACTTCGGTGTCGCCCACGAGGCGATGGTGCTGTCGGCGCATCGCATGCCGCGGGAGATGGTCGACTTCGGCAATGACGCTGTCGACCGCGGATTCAAGGTGATCATCGCCGGCGCCGGCGGCGCGGCGCACCTGCCCGGCATGCTCGCGTCGTTGACTCCCCTTCCGGTCATCGGTGTGCCGGTGCCGCTGTCGACCCTTGATGGCATGGACTCACTGCTGTCGATCGTGCAGATGCCGGCGGGCGTGCCCGTCGCCACCGTGGCGATCGGCAACGCGCGCAACGCGGCCCTGCTGGCAGTGCGCATGCTGGCGACGTCGGATGAGGATCTGCTGCGCGCGATGGAGCAGTACCAGGCTGACCTCAATGCCCAGGCGAAGGCGAAGAACGCCAACCTGACCCGCGACTGACGCGGTCACAGCCCGCGCGAGGTCAGGCCAACTCGACCTTGGGGCAGCGGTCCATGATCATCGTGACGCCCGCTGCCTCGACCCGAGCGGCGGCGTCGTGGTCGATGACGCCGAACTGGAACCAGACCGCCTTCGCCCCGGCGGCGATCGCCTCATCGGCGAAGCGGCCCGCTCGATCGGCTCTCACGAAGACGTCGACGACGTCCGGGGTGCCCACCGCCGCGGCGGCGTCGGCGATCGTCGCGTAGCCCTGCTCGCCGTGCACGATCTCGGCACGCGGATAGATCGGAATGACGCGTCGACCGTGCTGTTGCAGTGTCTGGGCGACCCAGTAGGCGTCCCGATCGGGGTTGTCTCCCAGGCCCACGATGAACCACAGAGGCATGGTCAGCGTGGAGCGGATCTCCTCGGGGGTGTTCACGATGTCGGGGTGGCCACGACTCAGGCGGTGGGTCGACCCAGCGCCCGGTAGGTCCACCCGGCCGCACGCCAGCGCTCGGGATCGAGGGCGTTGCGGGCGTCGATGATGCACTTGCCGGCCACGGCGCCCTCGATGGTCGCCGGGTCGAGGTCGCGGTATTCGCGCCACTCGGTGCCGAGGATGACGAGCTCTGCCCCGTCGAGGGCGGTGGAGAGATCCGGCACGTACGTCATGTGCGGGTAGACGCGCTCGGCGTTGACCAGACCCTTGGGATCGTGGACGACGACGTCGGCGCCGGCGTTGCTGATCGCGACCGCCACGTCCAGGGAGGGGGAGTCACGGACGTCGTCGCTGTCCGGCTTGAAGGTGGCGCCCAGCACCGTGACGCGACGGTCGCGCAGCGTGCCGCCGAGTTCTTCGCGGGCCAGGTCGACCGTGTGGGCCCGACGACGCAGGTTGATCTGATCGACCTCGCGGAGGAAGGCCACGGCCTCGTCGGCCCCGAGCTCGCCGGCGCGCGCCATGAAGGCGCGGATGTCCTTGGGCAGGCAGCCACCGCCGAATCCGAGTCCGGCGGCGAGGAATCGATTGCCGATGCGGGGGTCGTACCCGATGGCCTCGGCGAGCTTGGTGACGTCGGCGCCCGCGGCCTCACACACCTCAGCCATCGCGTTGATGAACGAGATCTTGGTCGCGAGGAAGGAGTTCGCGGCGACCTTGACCAGTTCCGCCGTCGGGAAATCGGTGACGAGGAACGGGGTGCCCTCGGCGATGACGGGGGCGTAGACCTCGCGCAGGAGTTCCTCCGCCCGCTGGGACCGCACGCCGACGACGAGCCGATCCGGGTGCAGGGTGTCCTCCACCGCGAAGCCCTCCCGGAGGAACTCGGGGTTCCAGGCGATCTCGACGCCCTCGGCCGCCTGCTCGTCGAGCAGCTGCTCGAGCTCCGCGGCGGTGCCGACCGGCACGGTCGACTTGCCGACGACGAGGTCACCGGCGCCGAGGTGGGGAGCGAGGGACGTCACGGATCCGAAGACCTGCGACATGTCCGCACGCTGCGCCCCGGCGGTCTGCGGGGTGCCGACACAGATGAAGTGGACGTCGCCGAACTCTGCGGCCTCCTGCCAGGACGTGGTGAAGCGCAGCCGGCCGGCCTCGATGTTGCGCGCCAGCACCTCGTCGAGCCCGGGCTCGTAGAACGGCACGCGACCGGAGGACAGCAGTTCGATCTTCGCCGGATCGACATCGAGGCCGATGACCTCGAAACCGAGCTCGGCCATGCAGGCGGCGTGGGTCGCACCGAGGTATCCGGTGCCGATCACGGAGAGGCGCAGAGTCATGGTCGAGAGGCTAGTCGGTCCGGACTCGGCCCTGACGTGGCCGACACCCGTTACGCAGGGGGGAACGTGGTGGGCGGAGTGCCGTCCGGGTCGGTAGTCTGCTTACATGGCTGGAAACAAGGACTTCCAATATTTTGCCCTCCCAGAGGAGCATCAGGCATTGCGCGAGGCGGTGCGTGAGCTGGTCGACGACAAGGTCGTCCCCCGCGCGGCCGAGATCGACGAGACCAGTGAGTTCCCCTGGGACGTCTATGAGGCGCTCAAGTCCTCCGGCTTCCACGCGATCCACATCCCCGAGGAGTACGGCGGTGAGGGCGGCGACGCTCTGGCGGCGTGCCTGGTCATCGAGGAGGTCTCGCGCGGCTGCGCCTCGAGCGGCCTCATCCCGGCGGTCAACAAGCTCGGCACCCTGCCGTTGATGCTGTCGGCGAGTGACACCCTGCTGAAGACGTACCTTCCCGAGGTCGCCAGCGGCGAGGCGATGTTCTCCTACGCGCTCTCGGAGCGAGAGGCCGGCAGTGACGCTGCGGCGATGAAGACCCGCGCCGTCGCGGACGGCGACGACTGGATCCTCAACGGCCAGAAGAGCTGGATCTCCAACGCCGGCGTCTCGAAGTACTACACGGTGATGGCCGCGACGGATCCGGACAAGGGCCCCAAGGGCGGCATCTCCGCCTTCGTCGTCCACGCGGACGACGAAGGCTTCTCCCTCGGCCAGCCCGAGCGCAAGCTCGGCATCCACGGATCCCCGACCCGCGAGATCTTCTTCGAGAACTGCCGGATTCCCGGCGACCGCATCGTGGGAGAGGTGGGCACCGGGTTCCAGACCGCCATGCGCACGCTGGACCACACCCGGATCACCATCGGCGCGCAGGCCGTGGGCATCGCGCAGGGAGCGCTCGAGGTCGCCACGGCGTATGCGAAGGATCGCCATCAGTTCGGCAAGCCCATCGCGTCGTTCCAGGGACTGCAGTTCATGCTCGCTGACATGGCGATGAAGCTCGAGGCCGCGCGCCAGCTGATCTACGTGGCCGCCGCCAAGAGCGAGCGTGATGACGACGACCTCACCTTCTACGGCGCGGCAGCCAAGGCCTACGCCTCGGATGTGGCGATGGAGATCACCACCGATGCGGTGCAGGTCCTCGGGGGTGCTGGCTACACGAAGGACTGGCCGGTCGAGCGCATGATGCGCGATGCCAAGATCACGCAGATCTACGAGGGCACCAATCAGGTGCAGCGCATCGTCATGGCCAAGCAGCTGCTGAAGTAGCCGCACCCGGTCACGAGCGTGGCATGCTCGGATCCATGCTCAGGATCCGCGGCCCGCTCGCGTCTGTGGTCACGGCGGTCATGGTCCTGCTCGGGTCCGCGCTGCCCGCGCAGGCGGCCGTTCCGGCCGATGCCCGCCAGCAGCAGACCGCCGTCACGCAGCACCTCAACCGACTGCTGAACCCGAAGTCGTCAGGGATCTTCGTCCGGGCTCCGGACAAGTTCAGCGGTGCTCCCCAGCGCCTCGTCCCCGCCACGCTCCTGCGCAACGACATCCTCACGCCGACCGGAGTCTTCCCAGCTGCGGATCCGATCTGCCCGACGCCCGACGGCTCCAACGGCTATGGAGTCCAGGCGAATCTGGCCGGCGGTTGCGCGGCCAACGGCTACGTGATGGCGCAGGCCGGGATCGTCGTGGGCACCCACATGGACCGCTACGACGTGGGCGTGTACTACCCGACCGACTCCAACTCGGTCGACAACCGGTGCCACGATCTCGGCAATGGGACGGTGGAGTGCGCCGAAGGCGGCGTCGGAATCCAGACCAAGGGCCCGGTGGCCTACGACGGCACCGGCTGCCATGCGGAAGACCAGGCGGACTCGCCGAGCCCCAAAGGCGTCTCCCTCGTGTCCGGGGCGAACTGCCGATGCAACGCAGCGCTCAGCGGCAACCGCTGGAACGACTGGGTGGATCACTGGCTGAAGTACTCCCACCGCTCCACGGGCGCCACGTTTCCGTGGTTCCAGGGGAGCAACCCGAAGCGGCCGTATTACGTCAAGGGCGGTGCTCGGGGCAAGGCACCCATGTGGGCCCTTGACCAGGTCTCCTGCTCCATGACGACCAAGAAGGACGCCATCGAGTTGCAGAACGCGCTGTGGCAGCGGCGTCTCGAGTGGTGGAACGGCACCCTGCCCACCGCCCGGTTCGGACTCCAGCAGCAGGGCATCGACGTGTCAGCCCGTCCGGCGACCCTCGGCAGCAGGGTCGCCGATCGCTACTACTTCGGCTGGAACGAGATTCCCGTCCGGGGCGCCATCGACGCCGAGCCGGGCCGCTGGGACGCCCTGATGATCAAACTGCCAGCTCAGGCCGACTCGCTGACCGACCTCTCTCCCGCGGCCGCACGCGACCTCGACGCCCTGCTCGTCGAACTCATCGAGACGACCGGGGTGCCGATCGGATCTCCGGCGGGCAAGCCGGCCGTCGTTCTCACGGAGACGTACAGCAGAGCGAAGAAGGGGTGGCAGCACGCGTTCGGCTGCGAGACCTTCGACTTCCGATCCGTGGGCGGGTCCCTGACCCTGACCTACGTGCCACCGGGCACCGGCGGCACGGGGGCTGCGGGTGCCTGTGTCCTGAGCCGCGACGCGTGAACGTCAGACGCGCTGCCCTCACTCGCGCCACCACCGGGGTGCGGGTGAATAGGCTGGTCGGGTGACGCTGCCGCAGATCCCCGGGACGCGTGTTCGGTCCAGGAGGAACGATGCCGCCTGGGGCGTGCGCGTCGACCGGCTGCAGGACCTCCGCGCACTCTGCGTCGTCTCGGTCGATGTGGCGCAGTTGACCGCGGTCGACGTCACGGTCAACCGCTGGCATGCTCCAGCGCAGGGCTGGGTCGGAGACGCCCGCGTCCCACACGTGACCGAGTTGTCGGTGGAGCCCAAGGCCGACGGTGTCCGGGTCCGCTTGGCGACGTCCACACCGGTGGACGCCGCCGTCCTGCTGGCCGGGTGTGTGCGCGTCCTCATGCCTGTCGCCCGCGATGTGGGGCCGATGCTGACATTCGCGCCCGGGCTGCCCGCCTCGGCCGGCATCCTGGCGGGGAGCCTCCACGACACCCTTGTCACAGGCGAGACGCGCGATGCCCATGTGCGACGTGCGGATGTTCTCGTGCTGCCCGACGACGATCCCGTGGGCGCCGACCCGCATGGCCCGGAGCGTGCGACCACGGTGCGGATCGGTGACGGCACGTGGAGTCGCAACGACCTGATCTTCAGCGTCTGCGTCGACCCGTCGGTGCAGCGCCCCCTGGGCCGGCGGTCCACCGGTGCCTCCACCATCGCCACTGCCACGGTGACCGGCGGAGTCGTCACCCTGGAGTCAGCCGAGGGCAAGCTCATCCTCGGTCGTTCGGTGACGGCGTCGAGCACGCGGGCCCTCCGCTCTGTCGGCGCGGTCATCTCGCGCGACATCCCTGCGGTCGTGGCCCGCCAGCTCAACGCGTGCGGTGTGCTCGTGACCGATGATCCCGAGTCGCTGCCGGCGGGCGAGGACTCCCTCGGATGGCAGGTTCGCAGCGTCCACGAGCGCCGGCACGCCCTGCGTCAGTACGGACCGACGCCGACCTTCGACGCCTGGCCCACCGTCAGCATCGTCGTCGTCACCCACCGCTCCGACTTCCTCGACCATCTCTTCACGCAGCTGAACGGGCTGTCCTACCCGAGGCTGGAGGTCGTCCTCGGCCTCCACGGCGACGGAGTGGACGCAGACCGTGCGGCTGCCCTGGCCGCTGACCTGCCGTTCCCGGTGACCTTCGTGGCGGTGGACAGCACGGCCACGCTGGGTGAAGCGCTCGAGAAGTGCTCGATCCGTGCCGAGGGCTCGCTCATCACCAAGATGGACGACGACGACTACTACGGACCCGAGCACATCTGGGACCTCGTCCTCGCCCGGCAGTACTCGGGTGCGGAGGTCGTCGGCAAGACGCTCGACTGGATCCACCTCGTGTCGTCGGATGTGACGGTGTTCCGGCCGACGTATCCGGCGGAGAAGTACGCCGACTTCGTCGCCGGCGGCACGATGCTCATCTCCCGGGCGGATCTCGCCGAGGTGGGTGGTTGGCGCCCGGTGCCGAAGTCGGTCGACCGGGCGCTGCTGGACCGCATCCTCGGCGAAGGCGGTCTGGTGTACCGCACGCATGGCTTGGGCTACATCTACGTGCGCCGGTCGTCGGGCCACACGGCGGCCGTCAAGGACGAGCACTTCCTGAAGAAGGTGGCGCAGACCCACGACGGGCTGCTGCGCCACAAGGTCTTCGGGACGGCCGGATGAACCCGCCCGAGCCGGAGATCACCTGGCCCTCCGTCTCCATCATCATGACCGTCGTCAACGAGGAGCGGCATCTCGCGGATGCGATCGAGCGACTGCTCGCGCAGGAGTACCCGGGAGAGCTCGACATCGTCGTCGCGGTCGGCCCGTCGCGGGATCGGACCAGGCAGGTCGCCGACGAGGTCGCGGCCACTCACGACCATGTGACCGTCGTCGACAACCCGTCCGGTCGCACCCCGGCGGGCCTCAACGCAGCGATCGCCGCGAGCACCGGTGAGGTGATCGTCCGCATCGACGGCCACTCGATGGTCCCGTCCGACTATGTCGCCACCGGGGTGCGGGTGCTGGAGGAGACGGGCGCCGACAACGTCGGTGGTGTCATGGCGGCCGAGGGCACCAATGACTTCGAGGACGCTGTGGCTCGCGCCATGACCTCGGTGTTCGGGGTCGGTGGAGCGTCCTTCCATGTCGGGGGCGAGGCGGGGGAGGCGCCCACGGTGTACCTCGGCTGCTTCCGTCGGTCGGCACTCGAGCGCGTCGGGGGGTACGACGAGACGATGGTGCGCGCGCAGGACTGGGAGATGAACCTGCGTATCCGGCAGACCGGCGGTGTCATCTGGTTCACCCCCGAGATGCACGTGACCTACCGACCCCGTCACACCCTCAAGGCCCTCGCCCGTCAGTACCACGACTACGGCCGGTGGCGCCGCGAGGTGGCGCGCCGGCATCCGGAGACCGTCTCCCTGCGCTACCTGGCCGCTCCTGCCGCGGTGACGGCCATCGGGGCCGGGCTCGCGCTCGCGGCAGCGGGTGCGGCCACGCGGCATCCCTGGGTCGTCGGGCTCGGGCTCGCGGCTCCTGTCGGGTATGCGCTGGCGAACCTCGGTGCGAGCGCGGTCAGTGCGCGCACGGCACCGGCGTTGTCGCCGGGATCGACACTGCGCCTGCCCGCGGTCTACGCGACCATGCATGGGGCGTGGGGCCTGGGGTTCCTGCGGGGGCTCCCGGCGGCCGAACGCGGCGACGTCGTCGAGGGCGGCTGAGATGTTCGGCCGCAAGCGGCTCCAGTGGTCCGTGGTGGTCGCTGCCCCGAGGCCCCCGGCGGGGGACCAGTGGGGAGACACCGTCTTCGCCCGTGACCTGGTCGCCGCGCTCGAGCGGGCCGGCCAGCAGGCGAAGGTCGTCTTTCGCAAGGGCGGTGACTCCGAGGCGCGTGAGGACGATGATGTCGTCCTCGTGCTGCGGGGGCTCCAGCGCTTCGTGCCGCGCCGCCGGCGCGAGCGCCGACCCCTGTGGCTGTTGTGGGTCATCAGCCACCCCGAGCTGGTGGAGGCGGACGAGCCGGATCAGTACGACGCCGTGTTCGCGGCCAGCGCGCACTGGTCGCGGGCGGGGGAGTTCGACGTTCCCGTCACACCGCTGCTGCAGGCCACGGCTCCTGAGCGCTTCCACCCCGGTGCTGCACCGGCGGACTCCGGCGCACAACGGCTGTTCGTCGGCTCGACCCGCGGGGAGTACCGGCCATGTGTCCGGGCTGCGATCGAGGCGGGACTCGATGTCGACGTCCACGGCGTGGGATGGGAGGAGTTCCTTCCCTCCGATCGCATCGCTGGCGACTTCCTCGATCCGGCGGACCTCCCGGCGGTCTACGCATCGGCGCGGGTCGTCATGAACGACCACTGGCCGGACATGGCGGCGGAGGGCTTCCTGTCGAATCGACTGTTCGACGTCGCGGCGACGGGCGCGCGACTGGTGTCGGATCCGGCAACCGGCCTGACCGATGTCTTCGGTGACGTTGTGCGTACGGCCGCGAGTGCTGCCGAGTGGTCGGCGCTGCTCGGACGTGACCCTGACGAGGCCTTCGCCGGTCGTGCCGCACGACTCGATCTCGCGTCGAGCATCGCGCGGGAGCACAGTTTCGACGCCCGTGCCGAGGTGCTCATCGACCGCGTCCGCGCCCTGCGCTAGCCACGCTCCACCACCCGCGAGTGGTCACTTCCCGTTCGAGCGGTCACTTCCCGTTCGAGTGGTCACAGGTGCTCGTTGGCGCGGGTGAGGTCCTCCTCGAAGTCGACCTCGACCGCGAACAGGTCCTTGATGTCGAACGGCAGCACCTTGGCGGCGTCCTTCTCGATCATCAGCTCGAGGCCGCGCTCGAAGTAGTCGAGGTCCTCGCACTCGGCCAGTCGCTCGATCAGCATCGCCTTGTCCTCGGCACTGACGTAGTTGATGCCGACGGCCTCGCCCAGGGCGTCCACGACCTGCTTCGACAGCAGGTCGACGTGGCCCTCGGCGTCGACCGTGTACTTGACCTCCTCCTCGCCGACCACCGCGGTGTTCACGCAGATGAAGGACTGCTCGGCATCGATCAGCGGCTGCACACGCGTCAGAACCGTCGGGTCGAAGACGACATCACCGTTCATCCACAGCACGCCGCCCTCGCCGGACAGGCGAAGCGCCTTGAGCAGGCTGCGGTTGGTGTTGGTCTGGTCGTAGACCTCGTTGTAGACATAGGCCACGTCAGGGTGGGCCTCGAGGATGAGTTCGAGCTTGAAGCCGACGACGGTCGTGATGCGCGGGTCTCCGAATACAGCGCGCAGGTTGTCGATCTGCTGCTGCATGATCGTCCGGCCGTCGGACAGCGGAGTGAGGGGCTTGGGCCACGGGCGACCGAGCCGGGTGCCCATGCCTGCGGCGAGGATGACTGCCTGGACCGGCACGTGCGCTCCTGTCGTCGTCGTCATGATCCTCGCCATCGTAGGGCAGCGTTGCGCCACCATCCGGATCCCCGTGCGTACAGTGGGGGCTCGTGAGAATCAGGTGGCGGCCATGAGCGGCACGACGGAACGGCCGGCCCGGCCCACCATCGCCCAGCTGCGAGAGGTCTGCCAACCGCCTGCCGTGCGGGGACGCCGCAATTCCGAGCACTGGGTCGCCGATGCCTACCAGCGCAGGATCTCCCCGTACCTGACGCGCATCCTGCTGCGCACCCCCATCACAGCCAACGGGGTCACCTGGCTCATGGTGGCGACGGGTGCAGGTGCCGCCTTCGCCCTGCTCATCCCCGGTCTGCCCGGTGCCTTCCTGGCCGCGATCCTCGGGCAGTTGCAGATGCTGTGGGACTGCAGCGACGGCGAGGTGGCCCGCTGGCGGCAGACCACGTCGCCCAAGGGCGTCTTCATCGATCGGGTCGGCCACTACACGGCCGAAGGGCTCATCCCCATCGCACTGGGCATGCGTGCCGCCGGCTTCCCTGACGCCGGGTGGACGGACACCCCGTGGCCGTTGATCGGCGCACTCATCTCGGTGATGGTGCTCTACAACAAGGCCCTCAACGACATGGTCCATGTCTCCCGGGCCTACAACAACATGCCGCGGCTGGAGGAGAAGGCCGAGGTGTCACAGCCCAGCCGGAGCCTGCTGCGCCGACTGCGGTCGATGGCCCGGTTCTTCCCGTTCCACCGCGCCTATCACTCGGTCGAACTGACGATCCTCGCTCTGATCGCCGGGATCGGTGACGCGATCGTCGGTGACCTGTCGGTCACCCGGTTTCTGGTCGCCTTCCTGGCCATCTTCGGCGTCGTGACGATCATCGGGCACCTCGCGTCGATCCTGTCGTCGAGCAGGCTGCGATGAAGGGTGCCCGCCCGCGCTTCGGCGTCGTGGTCCTCACGATGGGCACGCGCCCAGATGACCTGCGTCGGGGGCTGGAGTCCCTGCTGGTTCAGGAGGGCGTCGAGACCGACATCGTCGTCGTCGGCAACTCCTGGGAACCGACCGGACTGCCCGACTGCGTGCGCGGCGTCCACCTCCCCGAGAACGTCGGGATCCCGGCCGGACGCAACGCCGGTGTGCCGCAGGTCGAGGGGGAGTACCTGTTCTTCCTCGACGACGATGCCTGGCTACCGGACCCGCGCTTCCTCGCGACCGTGGCAGAGCGGTTCGCAGCGGATCCGACCCTGGGGCTCATCCAGCCACGCGTGGTCGATGCGACCGGGTTGCCCGCACCGCGTCGATGGGTCCCACGCCTGCGCGTGGGCAACCCCTACGAGTCGAGCCCCGCGACGGCCCTATGGGAGGGGGCCGTGGCGATGCCGAGGGATGTGTTCGACGCGGTCGGAGGCTGGCCGGACGAGTTCTTCTACGCCCATGAGGGCATTGACCTCGTCTGGCGCGTGTGGGACACCGGGCGCGTGCCGTGGTACGCGGCGGACCTCGTCGCCCACCACCCCGTCATCGATCCGGCTCGGCACGACGTCTACTACCGGATGAACGCCCGCAACCGGGTGTGGCTGGCCCGCCGCAACCTGCCCGTCGTCCTCGAACCGCTCTACGTCGGCACATGGGTGGGCATGACCGTCGCTCGGACGCGGGACCGGGAGGCCCTCAGGGCGTGGTTCGCCGGGCTGCGCGAGGGGTTGGAGCATCGGCCGAGCGGGCGGCGCCGCATGAGCTGGCAGACGGTCTGGCGCATGTCCAAGGCGGGTCGTCCGCCGGTCATCTGACGGCGGCCAGTGACCACTCGGACGGCCAGTGACCACTCGGACGGCCAGTGACCACTCGGACGGCCAGTGACCACTCGCGGTTGCGGGGTTCGACAACGGTGTCACTACAGGTGTCACGACATGAGCAAGCCCCTGACGACGGGGGAGACATCAGGGGCTTGCACTCGTGAATATGCCACACGCCCGCAAGGGTGTCCATCCACTCTCGCCACCTGCCCGGTACTGGGGCGTGTGAGTCCGAACACAGTCGGATCGGGTGGACCGAGAGTCTGGTGTTGCTGGGGCGAACGATGCTCAGGAGGCGCAGAACTTCTCGTCGCCGGTGTTGACCTGCGCGGTGTAGTCCTGGGTGATGTCGAGGATCTCGACCGGCTGCACGGCATCGAAGTCCGAGCCGACGATGATGTCGATCACGGCCCCCTGCTTCTTGACCTTCTTGGACTCCTGCGCGTCCATCGCCGCGATCACCGTCTTGGCCGACTCATCCCAGTTCTTGTCGTATAGGACGGTCGTCTGGGTGTAGTCGGTCGTGTCGGCGTTGCCCACCTCGCGGACGATGAAGCCCTGCTTCTTCAGCTGCCGCGCCACCTTCTTCGCCAGCTTCTTGGTGGTGGTGCCGTTCAGCACGTTCACCTGGATCTTCT
>JAUHZW010000324.1 GCA_030425745.1 Actinomycetes bacterium | reverse complement strand
GCTGCGACCAGTCGTGCGATGGTCACAGCGATCGTCGCGATCACGGCGACGATGATCGCCCAACCGAGCTGGTCCACCTCGATCGCGGTGGGCGTGCTGCCCAATTGCATGCTGCCGGAGATGAGCGGGTCGACGAACAGTGCGAACAGTGCGCCCAGCGCGCCGAGGCCCACGACCCTCTTGACGTCCTTCGCGCTTGTCACCTTCAGCCACGAGGCCAGGACCGTGCCGACGACCGACCCGGTCGCGACGAGGGCGACCTCGGGTCCGAGCACGATGCCACCCCACAGTGAGGCGATGATCGCCAGGATCGCGCCCACGTACTGCTTGGGCGTCAGCGGGCTGACCTTGATCCCGCCGATCGGTGAGTGGCCGTCGTCTCCCACGAAGCGACGGATGACGTAGACGAGTGCCGCGGCGATCAGCAGGACGGCGAGCAGATACCAGGCAGGTGTGGATCCCCAGGACTCCGGCACCGTCTCCCACAGCACCCGGATGCCGGCATTGACGATCGTCAGGACCGCGTAGCCGAGGACCAGACCGCCCACGCCCGCGATCAGCATGGCGGGAAGGGGCCGGCGACTGGTTGCCGTGATCTGGGACGTGGCATCGGGCGTTGCGTCGGGGGACATGGGCGTCATCCCACCAGAACCCGAGGAGGCGGACCAGCACCCGTCACAGTCGTGATCGTCACGTCAGCCGCATCACCCGGCGATGAAGGACAGCCGCACCGATCGCCGTGGGTTGTCCCTGTTGGTGTCGACGAGGACGACGCTCTGCCAGGTGCCCAACTGCAGCCTCCCGTCGAGCACCGGGATGACGACGCTCGGCGAGATGAAGGCCGGAAGCACATGGTCCCGGCCGTGTCCCGGCGAGCCGTGCCGGTGTCGATACGGCGCGCCGAACGGCAGCAGCGCCTCGAGGGTCATCTCGAGATCCTCCTCAGACCCACTGCCGGTCTCGAAGAGTGCGACGCCGGCTGTGGCGTGCGGGACGAAGACGCTGCACAGGCCGTCGCCCCGGTCGCGGCAGAAGTCAGCGACCTCCCCGGTGATGTCCGTGGTGGCATGCGAGCCGGTGACAAGGGTGAGCACGGTCGAGTCCATGAGGGGATTCTCCCCCGCCGGGGGACCGGGCCGTTACGGTGCTGCGTGTGGCTCAGCCCCGTGTGAATGCCGCCGGTGGACTCGCGGCGATGAAGTACGTGCTCGCCCGCGGGCGCGATGTCGGCATGACCGACCTCTACCGGCGCCTGCGCAGCCGCAACGCGTGCAAGACCTGTGCCCTCGGCATGGGCGGGCAGGACGGTGGCATGGTCAACGAGGCCGGCCACTTCCCGGAGGTCTGCAAGAAGTCCGTCCAGGCACAGGCCGCAGACATGGGCCGAGTCATCACCGAGGACGATCTGGCCCGACTCGACGTCCACGCGCTGTCCCACCTCACCAGCGCGCAGGCGGAGGCGATGGGACGCCTCACCTTCCCGATCGTCTGCCGCGAGGGCGAAACCCACTACCGACGCATCGGGTGGGATGAGGCCCTCGACCTCGCGGGATCCGCTCTCTCCTCGACCACCCCGGACCGCACGTTCTGGTACGCCAGCGGTCGCTCGAGCAACGAGGCCGCGTTCCTGCTGCAGCTCGTCGCCCGCGCCTACGGCACCAACAACGTAAACAACTGCTCGTACTACTGCCACCAGGCATCCGGCGTGGCACTGAGCAGCATCTACGGCAGCGGGACGTCGTCGGTCGACCTGTCCGACATCGCCCAGACCGATGTGGTCCTCCTCGCCGGCGCCAACCCGGCGAGCAACCATCCGCGGCTGATGACGCAGCTGATCAAGCTGCGCCGGCGCGGCGGCCGGGTCATCGTCATCAACCCGCTCTCCGAGCTCGGCCTGCGTCGCTTCCGCCTGCCGTCGGACACCCGGAGCTTCCTGTTCGGCTCGGAGGTCAGCGACCTCTACCTGCAGCCCCACATCGGCGGAGACAGCC
>JAUHZW010000038.1 GCA_030425745.1 Actinomycetes bacterium | reverse complement strand
GGTCAGGATGAGGCCGACGATCACCTTCGCGCGCAGTAGGCGCCGTCGGGGGACAGGCGCGGCCAGCAGGTAGCGCAGCGTGGACCAGGAGGCCTCGCTGGCCACGCTATCGCCGAGGAACATGGCTGCCAGGATCGTCAGCAGGAAGCCGGATCCGAAGAACAGCATGGTGAGGGCGAAGTTCCAGGCGCCGCCGGTGGCCAGGCCGACGAGGTCGAGGTCACCGTCGCCGAACCCTCCTCCTCCATCCGATTGCGGCCCCAGCAGTACCGCCAGCACGACGATGAGAGGAAGCAGGACGCCCACGCCGAAGGCGACCAGCGTGCGGCGTCGGCGCAGCTGGCGCACCAGTTCGACGCGAACGGTGAGGGTCCGGTGGACGTCGTACCCGGTCAGGGCCCGGTCCGTGCTGTCGATGGTCATGTGGCCACCCCACCCGTGAAGCTGCTGTCAGTCTGACGCGTCACCACGTCATGACCCTCGCCGACGAGCTCGAGGAAGACATCCTCGAGTCGCCGACCACGGTGTTCGGAGAGCAGGTCCGAGACCGTCCCCGCGGCGATCACCCGCCCGGCACCCATCACGATGACGTGGCTGCAGGTCTGCTCGACCTCGCTGAGCAGATGTGACGACACGATGACCGTGCGCCCGTCGCGGGCGTAGCTGCGAAGCGAGTCCCGCATCTGCTTGATCTGCGGCGGATCGAGCCCGTTCATGGGCTCGTCGAGGACGAGGAGATCGGGCAGGCCGAGCATCGCCTGGGCGATGCCGAGCCGCTGCTTCATGCCCTGGCTGTAGGTGCGGACGCGCCGATCGATGGCCGGGCCGAGGCCCGCGATGTCGAGCACCTCATCGTGGCGGGGGTCCCCGGTGCGCCCGGAGGCCCGCCAGAACAGGTCGAGGTTCTGCCGACCCGTCAGATGGGGAAGGAGTCCCGGGCCCTCGATGAAGCAGCCGACCCGCGCGAGGGAAGGCACACCCGGGCGCACGGGCAGCCCGAACAGCTCCAGCTCGCCAGCTGTTGGCCGGGTGAGTCCCATCAGCATGCGCAGTGTCGTGCTCTTGCCGGCTCCGTTGGGGCCGAGCAGGCCGAGCACGGCGCCCTCCGGCACGGTGAACGAGACATCGTCGACAGCGCGCACTCCGCTCGGGAACTCCTTCACCAGCGCGATCACGCGCACGGGCGAGGTGACGGTCGAGGTGGATGGGGCTGACCCGGAGTCCCCGGTGATGCGCTGCGGTGGCCGTGGGCGGGCCAGCCGCACCAGCAGGGCCAGCATGAGGGCCACGCCGGCGGCGACGAGCAGCCAGGCCCAGGCGGGGACGCCTGCCTCGAGGGGGGTGCCCGGCGTCAGCGGCACGGTGAGGCTCGGGTCGGCCAGCGCAACCCGGTACACCGCGGGGCCGGGAGGCATGCGGTAGGCCTGATCGGTGGTCGAGACGGTGACCGCGAGTCGGGCTCCAGCCGGGACGTCGGCCACGATGGCGGGGAGGGTGATCGTGCGCGTGGTCGGGGTGGTGCCGAGGTCGCGGACCTGCACAGGCGACACGAGCCCGGCGGGGAGTCGCGCGCGACCCTGCTCGTCGACGATGCGCACCGCGGCGAACAGGGTCGCCTCGTCGACCGGCCGATCGCTGGCGACGCTGAGGCGGACAGTGGGGGATCCGACGATACGCAGGGATCGGGTGACCGGCTCGGAGGTGAAGGTGGCGGTCTGCTCCTCGGTGCCGAGGGCGGCACTGAGGCCGCCGGCGAACTGCCCGAGCAGCCCACCGAGTCCACCGAGCCCGGGCAGTGAGGAGACGTTGGCCGGCACACCGCCAGCGGGGGCGAGGACGCTCTGCTCCGAGCCCACCAGGGCGATCTCCTGCTGCTCCCGGCCCGAGACACCGGGGTAGTCCGCGGTGGCGAGGATCTGGGCCGTGCCGGCCGCGCGGTCGCTCAGGGCGGACCCCTCGACGGACGCGAAGAGGAAGTCGGTGGAGACCGCGGGGCCCTCTGCCAGGTGCTGGGTGAACCAGTCGGTCGTGAGCCCGTCCCACTGCTCCGCGACGTCGTCCGATGACGTCAGGCTGCCGTCGTGCCCCCCGGCATGCCAGACCACCTTGACCGGCACCTCGGGATGGGCCGCGATGATCTGCTCCGCGTTGGCGTTCGTCTGGCTCAACGGGAACAGTGAGTCGGCCTGACCGCCGCCGATGAGGGACGGGACCGTGATGCGGTCCGTGATGCTGATCGGGGAGGAACGGCGCATGAGTTCGGCGGACTCGGGTGACACGACGCTGTCGACTGCGGCGTCGAGGTAGGCACGGCACCAGGCCGCGGTGAAGCGTCCGCACTCCGTCACCGATCCGTCCCGGTTCGTGAGGCCGGTGGAGAAGAACAGGCCGGTCCACAGGCTCTTGTAGACCCCGGGGCCGTCGCCGCTGGGCTCGCCCGTCTGGCCGAAGAGCGACTCCTCAAGGTCGTTCCAGGTGATGTCCGCGGAGATCGCGTCCACTCGTTCGTCGTGGCCGGCGGCGAGCAGGGCCAGCGCGCCGCCGTAGGAGCCGCCGGCGATGCCGACGCGGGGGTCGCCCGGCCCGTCGAGCAGGATGTCGGGTCGGGTGGCGAGGTAGTCCAGCAGTGCCGAGGCGTCGGCCACCTCGAACTCCGGGGCATTGACGGAGATCTGTCCCGAGGACTCACCGAAACCTCGGGCGGAATAGGCGAGCACCGCGAACCCCGACTCGGCGAGGGCGGCGGCCTGTTCGGCGATGGACTCCTTGCTCCCGCCGAAACCGTGCGCGAGGACGACGGCGGGAGCGGGGCCGTTCACCTCAGGCGGCAGGTAGAGGTCGGCATCGAGTTCGACCGGGGTGGGATCGTCCGCCGATGCTGCTGCGCCCGGAAGGAGAAGTGCCTCAGGGGTGACGGGAGACGTGCGGGTGAGGACCACCGCTGCGATGGCCCCGACGCTCAGGAGGACAACGGCGATTCCGGCGACGATGAGACGTCCGCGTCCGCGCCTGAGGTGCCGGAGGTCCACTCCCTGACCCTACGGCCGCGCTGCGCCAGTCGCACGGTGACGATGGTCACGGGGACGGCGATGATGGCGAGGATGATCAGGAACGGCAGCAGGAATCCGGCCATGGTCAGCAGAGCGCCGATCGTGGTCACGAGCGCGGACCAGCCGCTCTCGAGACCCGAGAGGAAGCCCGGTGCCTCGCTGGTGGAGATGCGGGTGACCGGGCTCAGGGACACGGTCACGGTTGACATCGCCACCTGCTCGCCGAGCCACGTCCGCTGGGCCTGTAGAGCATCGAGATCGGCCTGGCGACGGGACAGCTCGGTCTCGATCGCGAGCAGGTCCTCGACGTTCTGGGCCCGGGCGAGCAGCTCCTCCAGTCGGGTGATGCTCGTCGTGAGGGCGTCGATCCGAGCATCCAGATCGACCACCTGCAGCGTGACGTCCTGTGCACTGACAGTCCGTGAGTCGACGCTGCCGAGGTCGGATACGGAGGTCAGGAACTCCTCGAGCCGGTCGGCCGGCACCTGCACGGTGACGGTGGCGTAGCTGTTGTAGGCCTCGACCTCGTCGGGGCCGCCGGCGGTGGGCGAGCCGTCCGAGGTCAGACTCTCGTCGGTCACGATGCCGCCGAACCCGGCGGCGAGTCCGCGCACCTCGGCGGCGGACGCCGGCACGTCCTCGACGCGCATGCTGACGTAGCCCGTCCGGATCACCTGGCGCTCCTGCTGCACGGTCCCGGACGACGGGTAGCCGTCATCCGCACGGGGTGCCTCGGCGGCCATCTCGCCCTCGACCATCATGTCCGGCATGGCCTCCTCGACCATCGCATCTGCCGGGTAGGTGTCGTACGAGGCGTCGGAGACCGAGCCGCATCCGGCGAGCAGTCCGCCGAGAGTGAGCAGGCCGATGGCACCGAGCACGATGGTGCGGGTGGTGGTCCGGTGTGCGGGCATGTCTCCTCCAGACGAGGGAGTCCTTCACCGGATGACGGTCGGCGACCGACTCCTCTGCGGATTCTCCTCTGGTGATGCGACGTGATGCTCGCTGTGCGGCGTTCCCGGAGGAAGGTCTCAGGTCGGCAACGATTCCTCGAGGTCAACCAGATGGAGCGTCTGGGTGGCACGGGTGCAGGCGACGTAGACGTCGGCGCCGCGCGCTGCCTGTCGGGTGATCGCGTCAGGGTCGACCACGAACACGTGGTCGAACTCCAGGCCCTTGGTGTCGCGCGCGGTCAGGACAGCGATCGGCGCGTCGATCGCGTCGTCACCGATGCCGAAGCGCGGATCCTGGTCGCCCAGCAGGGCCATGAGATCGGCAGCCGTGGAGTCCGGGACGATCACGCCGACGCGACCGGCCTCCTGCTCGACCCGATCAAGGATGGTCTCGGCCAGAAGCGTGCGGGTCGTCGCGAGCAGTTCGGTGGGCGCACCCTGGCGAATCGGGTGCAGGATGGGCGCGTCGCCTCCGGCTGCCGTCAGCAGTTCGGTCGCCGTGTCGGCCGTCTGCTCGGTGATCCGATACGTGACGGTCAGGGTGTGCAGGTCGACGTGGTCGCCGGCCCAGCTCAGCGCCTCGTTCCAGTCCCGCGCCCCGGCCGGGTGGGTGGTCTGCTGCAGGTCCCCGACGATCGTCATGGACCGACGGCTGCAGCGCCGCGCGAGGGCTCGCCACGCCATCCGCGAGAGCTCCTGCGCCTCATCGACGACGACGTGGCCGTAGACCCAGTCGCGATCGGCGACGGCGCGCTCGGCGAGCGTCGACGTGGGTCGGTGCCGCGCGAGCGGGTCCTCCACATGCAGCTCGGCGTAGTCGGTGTGCTCGCGGGCGGCAGCGGCCGACGGCCGGATGAACTCGCCGAGCCGATCGGCAGCCTCGTCGAGGAGCGGGGCATCGTCGATGGTCCAGGGAGATCCAGGTGCACGGAGGATTGCCGACTGCTGTGCCGGGGAGAGCAGGCCATCGGCGGCCCGCGCGAGTGTCGGGGCATCCGTCAGCAGCAGGGTGATGAGCCGCTCCGGCGTGATCGGCAGCCACATCAGGTTCAGGACGCGACGGACGGCGGGCTCCTCGACGAGATCCTGCAGGTGGGACAGTCGGATATCCGGGTCGGAAGGATCCTCGCCACGCTGGGCTGCCCGGTTGCGCGCCAGGTGGTCGAGCGCGCGCTTGAGGAACGGCTCGCGGTTGCCGTGGAAGGTCCCGTTGCGCGGAACGCCCTTGCGGGCGTCGGCGAGCTGGCCGGCGGTGATGGTGACCGTCGAACCGTCGTCCAATCGGATCGCCACGTCATGGGCCGGCACCCGGACGCGGGCGCGCACGGCTCGGGCGATGACCTTGGCCATGACGAGGTCGCCCTTGACCGCCGCAGCGGCCGCGGAGTCGGGCAGGTCAGCCGAGACGCCCGGGTACAGATCGCCCGGAGTGAGGAGGACGACATCCGTCTCACCGAGGCTCGGCAGCACCTGGTCGATGTAGCGGAGGAAGGCATGCGAGGGTCCGACGACGAGGACGCCATCGCGGGCCAGCCGATCGCGATGGGTGTAGAGCAGCCACGCCGCCCGGTGGAGCGCGACGACCGTCTTGCCCGTGCCGGGGCCGCCCTGGACCACCGTCACCCGATTGAGGGGGCTGCGCACGATGCGATCCTGATCCGCCGCGATCGTCGCGATGATGTCGCCCATGCGCCCCTGACGGGGAGCCGCGATCGACTCAGCCGCGGCATCGACGGCGATGGCGGTGGGGTCGCTGAGGTCCTCGTCCTCCGTGTGGGTCACGGTGCGGTCGCGGGTGATGATGCGCCGTCGGCTCACCAGCCCCATGGGGTCGACGGTGGTGGCTTGGTAGAAGCCGGCCGCACTGGGCGCCCGCCAGTCCAGGAGGACAGGCTCGCCTGTCTCGTCGCGCAGTCCGACGCGTCCGATGTGCTGGACGAGTCCGTCGGCATGATCGATCCGGCCGAAGCACAGGCGGTTCCGGGCAGCCGTGGCGCTGGCCAGCTGCTGGGCGAGGGAGTCATGCAGGGCCTGACGTTCGAGCAGGTCCTGGGGAGTCCCGGTCGACGGTGCCCGGGCGATGCTCTCCATGCGCTCGGAGAGGTGGCGGATCTGCGCCTCCAGAAGGGAGTAGGCGTCGTCGACGAACTCCTGCTCCTGAGCGACCGCGTCCATGCCACCTCCCCTGTGGTCCGCGCGATGGGGGAACCTGAGTCTGCCACGACGGGGCCGCGGGCGTGTCAGGGGCGCGGGTGTCAGACCGGTGGGGCAGCATCGTCGGCATGGACGGTGCCACGGACTCTGCTGGGCTCCTGACCGGACTCGCGGTGGGGGTCCTCATCGGCGTGGTCATCGGAGCGCTGGCGATGTGGATTCTCCGGGGGCGCCGAGACCGCGAGCAGGATCTCGCGCGCGCTGCTCAGGCCGGCGCCATGGCCGATCTGCTCACCCCGGTCCGCGAGAGCCTGGAGAGCCTGCGTCGCGCCTCCGATGCCGCGAGTCGTGAGCGCGCCACCGCCGAGGCGACCCTGACCAGTCAGCTCGCGTCCGTCCAGGACCGCTACCAGTCGCTGGAGTCCGCCACCGCTCAGCTGGCCGGGGCGCTGGCGCGGGGTCAGACCCGTGGCCAGTGGGGAGAGATGCAACTGGAGGGTCTGCTCGAGCACGCCGGTCTGCTGGAGGGCGTGCATCTCACCCGACAGGGCACGCGGCAGGGGGTCGGGCCAGAGGGCACAGCGGCGCTGAGACCGGACATCGTCATCCACCTGCCGGGTGGGGGAGAGGTCCTGGTCGATGCGAAGTTCCCGTTCGACGCGTACTGGCAGGCCGCTGCCCTCCCGGTCGGTCCGGAGCGGGACGCGCTGCTGCGCAAACACGCGGCTGACCTCCTGCAGCGCAGCCGCGAGCTCTCCTCGAAGGGCTATTCCGACTCCGATAGGAGCCCGGACTTCGTCGTCATGTTCCTGCCCCTGGAGTCGCTGCTGTCCGCGGCGCTCGAGGTCGACGGCCTGCTGCTGGAGAAGACCTTCGAACGACAGGTGGTGCTGGCGACACCGACGACCATGCTGGCGCTGCTGCGCACGATCTCCTTCGGCTACCAACGTCAGCTGATGGCTGACAACGCGGAACAGATCCGCCAGACCGGCGCGGAGATGCTCACCCGGCTGGCCACACTGACCGAGCACCTTGACGGCCTGCGGCGGGGTTTGGACCAGGCTGTCCGCGGGTACAACGCCTTCGTCGGTTCCTTCGACCGCCAGGCGATGCGACAGGCCAGGCGCATGCGCGACCTCGGGGTCGATGCTCCGAAGACTCTGGAGGTGCCGGAGGAGATCGATGCAGACCTGCGTCGCTCCGATCCGGCGGCCCTGCGCGAGGAGTGATCGCTGCCCGGCGCGGGACCTAGGTCCCGGTGGGCGTGGCTGCTGCCGGGCCGAAAGTCCCGTTCGGGCAACGGTTCTGGCTCGATGTTCGCAGCCTTACACGTCCTTCACAGTCACCCCACGGTTCCCTGATGCGGCGGCGGGATAACTGACTCGTGCACATCGCACGCAGGACCCAGGCCCGCAGGGCCGGAAGGATCAAGGAGGACACCATGGCCACCACCCGGAACCACAAGAGCAGCTCAGGGCTGACCCGCCGCCTCGTCGCCGCAGGCGCGAGCATCGCCGTGGCCGTCCCGATGGGCATGATGCTCGCCTCGCCGGCGAGCGCCGCGACCCCGGAGGAGACCGCCTCGATGCTGCAGGCGATGGTCGCCGAGGAGAAGCTGGCCCACGACGTCTACGTCACCCTCGGCGATCTCTATGACGTCCGCACCTTCGACAACATCGCCCGCGCCGAGTCGAAGCACCAGGATGCGCTGCGCGTGCTGATGACCACCTACGGAGTGACCGATCCCACCGTCGGCGACGCGGTCGGTGAGTTCGATGACCCCGAGGTTCAGGCGCTGTACGACTCCCTCGTCGCCCAGGGCGATGACTCCCTCGCTGCAGCCGCGCAGGTCGGCATCGCGATCGAGGAGCTCGACATCGCCGATCTCAAGGAGGCCCTCGCCGACGATCAGCCCGCTGACGTGGCGCGCGTCCTGGAGAACCTGATGGCCGGGTCCGAGAACCACCTGGCGGCGTTCACCAACCTCGCCGATGGGGGCGCGAGTGCGCCGGCAGACGGCACGGGGATGCAGAACGGCCGCGGCTCGGGCAAGCAGGGCGCGGGTCACCAGGGCGCAGGCAAGCAGGGCACGGGTCAGCAGGGCGCGGGAGCGCGGGATGGCAGCTGCGTGAACTAGTCGGCAGACGAACCAGCAGTCGACGATGGCACCGCCGAGGACGGCGGTGCCATCGTCGTTGTGCCGGTGGGCGCCGCAGTGCTGGTCGCGGTGGGTGCCGCAGTGCTGGTCGCGGTGGGTGCCGCAGTGCTGGTCGCGGTGGGTGCCGGCGTGGCGGGCCAGGTCCAGGGCTTCACGATGGCCTTGCGGTCCCGGTCGAGCAGGACGACCCATACCTGTCCGGGCTTGAACGGCAGCGGCTCGCCGTCCCGGGTGGTGAAGGTGGTGCCCTTCTTCGCGGAGGGGCGCTCCCATCGCGCCTTCCAGCCGAGGCCGTCGCGGAGAACGAGCGCCTTGCCGGAGCCGATCGTCTCGGCGTGCGGGGTGTTGCCGCCGCCCTTGTCGAAGAATCGGGATGGCTCCTGCTTGACGTACTGGATCACGACGGTCGAGGCCTGCTGGGCGGACTTGTTCTCCTCGGCTGCGGCCTTCTCGCCGTTGAGCTCGACCGCATAGGTGCCCTTTTTGGGCCGGAAGGTGAAGTCGACCGACGAGTACGGCCAGTCGGCGCGGGCCGATGTCGCCACGCGGCCGCCATCGGGCACCTCGTCGCTGAAGGTGAAGCCGATGTCGCGCGCGGCGCTGGCCTTCGGTGCACGCTCGATCGCCACCGTGCCGTCGATGAAGTAGTTGTACGGGGCGCGCCGGGAGTAGTCGCGGCTGTAGCCCGCATCGCCGCGGCGGGGTGAGACGTCCTGGAAGGGCGCTGCGTCGAGCACCGGGAACATCTTGCGCTGGGCGCCTGAGTAGGAGAACGCCGGCCGGCGGTACTGGGCGAGCAGGTCGATGTCGGTGATGCGGGCCGACCGCACTGGGCCGATGCGGTCGGGGATCTCGCTGGAGAAGACGGCCGCGATGCGCGTCATCCCGTACTCGACCTCCTCGATGTAGACGACGTCCGCCTTGCTCAGCCCCGCGTGCGGCTGGGCGTTGCGGGTGTTGTCGATCTTCACCACGAGCACGGGGCGGCCCTCCTCCCCGGTCTCGCCGGTGAGGGGGGATCGCCATTCCGGGGGCTCGCTGGGCGTGGGATCGGGCGTGGGCGTGGGCTCTGTCGGGGAGGCCGCGGGAGATCCCGGGACCGTCGGGGACGCCGAGCGGGAGGCCTCGCCCGGCGTCGACGTCGAGGCCGCGTCCGGTGATGGTCCCGGGCTGCACGCGATCAGCAGGCCGCCGGCTGCTGTGGCGAGCACCAGAGTGCGGGCGTCGGGGCGCAGACGAGGACGGCTCACGCCCGAAGGGTATGCCGCCGCCTCCCGTCCACCTCCATGCGACGCGCACTGAGGCCGGTGGAGCAACCGAGCGCCAAGTGGAGGGCGTGACCGAATTGTTAGGGGGAGTGTGGTTGATTGTGGAGGGAAATGGAGTACAGTGGCGGCACTTGGAGAGACCAAGGTGACAGTTGGGGCAGAAGGGGGACGACGGACACATGTTTCTCGGCTTCCTCGGCACCCACACCCCCAAGCTGGACGACAAGGGGCGGCTGGTGCTGCCCGCCAAGTTCCGTGAGGGCCTCGCCGGTGGTCTGGTCCTCACCAAGGGGCAGGACCGCTCGATCGTGGTGTGGCCGGCCGCGGAGTTCGCCAGCTACGCGGAGCGGCTGAACGAGGCATCGCGCTCCGATCCCCGCGCCCAGGCCTACCAGCGCGTGCTGTTCTCCGGAGCCTCCGACGAGATCCCGGACCGTCAGGGCCGCATCACGGTGCCGGCGCCGTTGCGCGAGTACGCCGGCCTCGACCGCGACGTCGTCGTCGTCGGCAAGAACTCCACCGCCGAGATCTGGGACGCCGCCACATGGGAGACGTACCTGGCCGCCCAGGAGGGGGCCTTCTCCGACCTCAGTGGGGAGGTGCTGCCGGGAATCTGACGTCGATGCGTGCGGTGAGGTCTCCTCCCGCTCCTCGCCCATCCTGACGCGACTTCCCCCGCGCCAGGGACCGCTGGAAACAGCGGGCGGGGACCTGACCGACACGAAGCGACGATCCGAACCACAGCCTCATCCCAGTCACCTGACCCAACCGATCCATCCGAACCGCCTTGATCCCGACCGCGAACCGCTCAGGGGGAGACATGAGCAGCCTGACCCACCTCGGACAGCCGTGGCGTTCCACGCTGCGCTCCACCGGTGCTCTCGGACTGGCCGTGCTCCTGACCGGCGGCGTGCTGGTGCTCGTGGCGACCCTCGTCGACACCTGGGCGGGCTCATGACGCGGTCGCACGACGTTCCGGAAGGACGTGTCCCGGGCGGGCACGCCTCGGACAGACGCGTCCCGGAGAGGCATGTTCCCGTGATGCGAGAGCGGGTCCTCACTCTGCTGGCCCCGGCTCTCGAGCAGCCGGGCGCCATCCTCGTCGATGCCACCCTCGGTCTGGGGGGTCACGCCGAAGAGGCGTTGGTCCGGTTCCCGGAGATCCGGTTGATCGGCCTGGACCGCGACCCGGAGGCCCTGCGCCTGACCGCAGATCGTCTCTCCGGCTTCGGTGAGCGGGTGACCCTCGTCCACGCGGTGTACGACGAGCTGCCGACAGTGCTGGCCGATCTCGGTCTCGCCAGCGTGCAGGGCATCCTCTTTGACCTGGGGGTCTCCTCGATGCAGCTCGACGAGGCCGAGCGCGGATTCGCGTACTCCCAGGACGCGCCCCTGGACATGCGGATGGACCCGACCGAGGAGACCACCGCCGCCGATGTCCTCAACACCTACTCGGTCGGTGACCTGACTCGCATCCTGCGGCAGTACGGCGAGGAGAAGTTCGCCAGCCGCATCGCCAAGCGCATCGTGACGGAGCGCGCGGATGCGCCGTTCACGACCTCGGCTCGACTGGTCGATCTCATCCGGGAGTCCATTCCCGCTGCGGCACGTCGCACCGGGGGCAACCCGGCGAAGCGCACCTTCCAGGCGCTGCGGATCGAGGTCAACGGTGAGCTCGAGGTCCTGCAGCGGGCCATCCCGAGAGCCCTGTCGTCCCTGGCCGTCCATGGCCGCATCGTCGTGATGTCGTATCAGTCCCTCGAGGACCGGATCGTGAAGCAGGTGCTCGCCGCGGGGGCCCGCCCCGACGTTCCCGCGGACCTGCCCTTCATCCCCGCCGACCGGCAGCCGTGGCTGCGCCTCCTGACGCGCGGAGCGGAGACCGCCGACTCCGAGGAGCGGGAGAGCAACCCCCGCTCCGCATCGGTCCGGGTGCGCGCGGCGGAGAGACTGGCGGTGGCGGCATGAGCTCAGCAGCACGCCGGCACGTTGAGCTGGCGCATGATGACGTGCTGGCGCATGATCACGCGCTGGAGCATGACGTCGACGCCTCCGTGCTCGCCGACTCCCCGGAAGCGATCGGCAACCCGGGTGGCACCGAGTACGTCACGCGGGGCGCACGGGGCCACCGATCCGCACGGCCGCACCTGCGGATGGTGTCGCCGCTGCGTCCCGAGCGCGCCAGTCGCGGCGTCTTCGCGGTCGTCGTCACCGCCGTTCTGGCGATCGGCATGCTGTCGATCCTGCTCATCAACACGTCCCTTGCGCAGGGCGCCTTCACGATCAACGAGTTGAAGTCCGAGCAGTCCACCCTCCTGCAGCAGGAGGAGGCCCTGACCGAGGCGGTGGCCGCGATCGCCGCCCCCGAGTCGCTGGAGACCCAGGCGAGGGCCATGGGCATGGTGCCGAGTGAGAACCCCGTCTTCCTCGACGTGACGACCGGCAAGGTGCTTGGCAAGCCCAAGGCCGCGCCCGGGACCCGGTCCACGATGCCCCGTCTGCTGACGCCTGCCGACGCCACCGCGGCCGAGGGCGTCGACAGCGGTCTCGCCGGGCTGCCCGCGGGCATCGCCGCCGAGACCGATCCGGCCGCACTGGACGCGGCCGCTGCCCAGGCCGAGCGCAATGAGCAGAAGGCGGCCGCCGCCAAGAAGGCCAAGAACCCCAACGCGGAGAACAACCTCTGGGAGGACGCCACCGTTCTCGACGTCACCGAGGATCTCGCCAGCACGGACGCTGGCCTCGTGGCGGTCCCGGTGCCGTGAGCCCCACAGCCACGAGGTCCTCGTCCACGCCACGCCGGCCGTCGCCGCGCCCGTCCTCCGGAGGCGGGAGCGGCTACGGTCGGCGCGTGCCCACGCGAGGCCTGCGCATGGCCGATCCACGCAAGCGGGGAACGATCCTGCTCATCGTCACGGGCCTGGTCCTGACGGTCTTCGCCGGACGTCTGGTCGAGATCCAGGCCGTGCGTGGGGAGACACTCGCGTCCGAGGCGCTCGGCCAGCGCATGCGGGTCCTCGAGCTGCCTGCCCAGCGTGGGTCCATCCTCGACAACGCGGGTGAGCCCCTCGCCGTCACGGTGGAGGCCCGCAACCTGACCGCCGACCAGACGATGGTCACCGATCCGGCGGGGGAGGCCGAGCAGCTGGCACAGATCCTCGGGGTGGATCCGGAGGTGCTCGCGGCCCGCCTGACCGGTGAGCGTCGATTCGTCTACCTCGCCAAGGAACTGACTCCGGAGACCTGGGACCGGATCTCCGACTTGCGGCTTCCGGGCATCTTCAGCGAGGAGACCTCCCGGCGCATCTACCCGGCCGGTGATCTCGGGGCGAACATCGTCGGCTTCGTGGGTGCCGAGGGAACCGGTCTCGGAGGGCTCGAGTACGCCTACGAGGAGACGCTCACGGGCACCCCCGGCGAGATGCGGTACGAGCGCGGCCCCAGCGGTGGCGCGATCCCGACGGGCGCGCAGTCACGCACTGAGGCTGAGCCCGGCACGACGATCAAGCTCACCATCGATCGAGACATCCAGTTCATCGCGCTGGAGGCGATCGCCCGCTATCGACAGGGTGTCGTGCTCGCCATGGAGGAGGGCGATCCGGGAACACGCGAAGTGCTCGAGCACCTGGTGCTCGGCGAGGAGGAGCACCTCGACTGGATCGACACCCAGCTCTCGATGATCGAGGACATCGGGATCGACCTGTACACCCAGGCGCAGATCGGCGAGTGAGTCGTCGGTGGCGCCGCCACCA
>JAUHZW010000037.1 GCA_030425745.1 Actinomycetes bacterium | reverse complement strand
TCTGGATCCGGCGCTCGGCCTCGCTGCGGCGACGATGTGAGGTCGCGGGATGGAGCCACTCGCCCACCCGATGGACGGTGGCGGCAGCGCGGGGGAAGCGGGCCACACGTCATGGTAGCGCCGCAGACGTCCTCGACCCCCGTTGTGCATAATCCGGTCGTGTCCCGGATTCCTCGCCCTCGATCGCGCTGGCTCGCGCTTGCTGCGACCGTGGCGCTGACGGGCGGAGTCATGGGTGGGGCGGTGGCGGACGAGGAGCCGGCCGTCGAGCCCGCTCCGGTGGTCGTCGAGTCGGTACCGGCTGAGGCTCCGGCGCCCATCGAGGACCCGGCGGCCGATCCGGTCGACACGGCGCTGCCAGACCCCTCGTCGTGGGTGGACCCGACCCGGCCGGACCTCCTTCTTGGCCTGCCCGAGCCCGATGCGGTGGGTGCGGACCCTGGCGTGCCGCCGGCCGCGAAGCCCAAGCCGGATCGCGAGAAGGCGCAGCGGGAGCACTCGGATGCTGCCCCACCACTCACGCCCGGGTTCGTCGATGACTACACACGGCTCTGGCGCAGCATCGAAGCGGGTACCGAGCGCGTGGCGGTGCTGAAGGTCAGGCTGGCCGCGGCACGACTCCTGGCGGACGCCACCTCCAGCGACCTCGCGACGGTCATGCGCGTCCGCAACCGAGCCGAGTTCGGGTACAAGGACGCCGCCGACCAGTTGGACGTCGCCGTGCAGGACCTCTACATCTCGGGGACGACGGACGTGGATGTGGTCATGGGTGTCCTCGGCAGCGAGCCCGAGGACATGCTCCGAGGGCTTGATGCCGTCATCTACCTCCGCACGGCCACGGGCAGCGAGGATGCCGACCTGCGCACCGCTCGTTCGGCCGCGGTGGTCGCCCAGTCCGCGGCGGCGTCGACGCAGCTGCGCATGGACGATGACCGTGAGCGACTGGCCGATGTGGAAAAGTCGCTCGCGAAGACTCGGGCGCGTCTGACATCCGACCGCAAGGACCTCGACAAGCTGATCGCCGCCGCGGCGCCGCAGACGGTCGTGGGCGCCTCGGGATGCCCCAAGGCGGTGCTGGACGGCACCGTTCCCGCAGGAGTGAGCATCCGTGACCTGTGTCGCCGCGCGGTCAAGGGAGCGGCGACTCCGCAGGCCGCGTTCGCGATCAAGTGGGCCCTCGTGCGTCTCGGGGCCCCCTACGCGTGCGAGGGCGTGGGACGACTGGCTCCGTGGCGCTACGACTGCTCCAGCTACGTCTCCCGCGCCTACGCGGAAGGAGCCGGGCTTCAGACGGCCACTGAGGGGTGGGCGCCCTCGACCCGCACGATGGTTCCCTGGGACGGAGCCGCCCTGGACCCGCACTACGCGCGGATTGCACCGGCCCGGCTCAAGCCGGGCGACCTCGTGCTCTACGACACCTGCCCGGCGGGAGAGGTCTGCGACTACCAGCACGTCGTGATGTACCTCGGGCCAGCGACTCCCGGTGGCCCTCCGCTCATGGCGCACACCAGCACGTGCGGCGGTGTGGCTCACGTGGCTCCCTTCACGGGGACCGACGCGGCCAACTTCCTCGGTGTGCGCCGCGTCATCCCGGGTGCGGGCCCCCAAGAAGGCGCTGGCGGTGCCCAAGGCGGCGACGAGTCTCACTCGGGGCTGAAGACCGGCCAGCGGTCCGAAACCCATGAGGGGTGGGCTCACATCGGGTGGTTCGCCTGAGTCAGTGTGGGGTGCGACGTGGATGACCTGGGCAGGTCGGATGAGGGCTTCACCCTCATCGAGGTGCTCGCTGCAGTGGTCATCTTCATAGCGGTCTCGGCGGCGACGGTCGGGATCCTCCTGATGTCTCTGCGGACCATCGACGAGAACAACGAGCGGGTGTTGGCCGCCAACGTGGCACGTTCGCAGGTGGAGTATCTCCGCACGTTGGGGGCCGCGAACATCACGCCGGGCCTGACCTACGACCAACCGCCGGGCACCCCTCCCGGCTACGTCGTCGAGACCTCTGCCCAATGGGTCGGTGTGGGTCAGGACGTCAGTTCCTGCGAGGCGGCATCGCCAGGTCAGGCCTACCTTCGCGTGAGAGTCGCGGCCACGAGCCCCGAGCTTGGCGCGCCGGCGGTAGTCGACACGATCATCACCCCGGATGTGGCCGGCGACTACGAGGGCACCGCGGCGATAGCGATCTCGGTGATCGACCATCAGGGGCAGCCCGTGTCCGGTGTGACCGTCGACTCGCTGGATCCGTACAACCCGGAGAACTCGTTCACGTACGTGACCGGCGACGACGGATGCCTCTACATTCCTGGACTCACGGCAGGTGGTGACATCGACATCGAAGTGTCGCGCGACGGATATGTGTCCTCCACCCCCACGGGTACTCAGGGCACATCGTCGCTGGATGTCGGCAGCCTTGCGAAGCCGACCTTCAGTCTCGCCCCGGCGGCCGGGATCGAGTGGACGTCTGCTCTGGCCGGCTTCCCTCTCGCGTCGGGCACGCCGGTCACCTGGCGTGTCAACGAGACCGGAGCCGTGGCGGAAGAAGGCAGCCTCGGGACCGCCGTCACAGGTCAGTGGCCCACGCTGAGCGGCTTCAGCGCCTGGGCCGGCTCCTGTCCCGACGCTGATCCAGAGGAGTACGCAGCCGCACGCTCCTCCTACGACTTCTCCGCTGGCGAGACGGTCGTAGCAGCCCTGGAGGTGCGGCCAGTGCGCATCTCGGGGCTGCCAGAGGGAGTTGAGGTCACCGCCCAACACGTCGGCGGTTGCGCGACCCCCGATCTGGTGATCGGGGCGTCTGATGACGAGGGCGTCGTGCAGGCGGGCCTGCCGAACGGCGACTGGCGGTTCACCGCCGAGGCGGAGGGGCTCACGGAGACGGTCGCGCTGGACAACCCACTCGCCCCGCCGGCCGAGGGTGAGGAGGACGCCGTCACCCTCGTCGAGTTCACCCTCGCGGAGCAGTTGGCGCCCAGCCCGTCGCCGTCGCCGAGCGGCTCGGACAGTTCGCTCCCCAGCGGGAGTCCGTCACCATGAGCGGCCGGGCCCAAAAGCGGACGACTGGAAGCGATGACCGTGGCTTCAGTCTCATCGAGCTCATTGTGGCTCTGGGGATCTTCAGCCTCCTGATGATCATCGTCGGTGCCCTGTCTGTCTCGGCCTTTCGCGCCATCCGCGAGGCCACCACTCGCTCGGAGATCCAGACGCAGTCCCAGAACGCCATGGAATGGACGTCGCGCCTGCTGCGCTATGCGGACGCACCGCCAGGGGGGACGACAGCGATCCAGGATGCATCCGTCGACGACATCACCGTGTACACGTACTCCGGCACGGGGGAGGTGGCCGATGCCCCCTACCGGGCTCGCGTCTTTACCCGTGTCAACGCCGACGGTGATACCGATGTCGTGTCCGAGGTGACCGATCCGGTCGATGTCGATGGGGAGTGGACGTGGCCCGGTCCTGCACGCGAGCGGCGCCTGCTGACGGTGAGCGCGGAGGAGGGCGACTCCCCGCTGCAGATCTCCTACTTCGTGTGCGACCCGGAGGACAACTGCGCAAACCCGGTTGAGTTTGAGCCCTCCGGCACTGGACCGCTCCTGCCCGCGGACAGCCTGCTCGTGCCGGCCTACCTGGTCGTCTCGATCGGGGATGCCTCCGTCCCCGACACTCGGGTGACGCAGACGGTGAAGTTGGTGAACCTGTCATGACGCCCGATCGCGATCCGACCGCTCCCGGAACCTCGGCCGCGGATTCGCCCGTGGCTCGAGACGATGGCGTCGCCATGGTGCTCGTCATGGCGTGGGGGCTCCTCATGATGGGCCTGGTGCTGGTCGTCTCCCAAGCGGTCATCAACCAGATCCGACCGTCGGACCTCAGCGAGAAGTCCTACGCCGCCCTCAGCGCAGCTGAGGCCGGTCTGGCTGATCTCGAGGCCCGCCTGCAGGTCGGGACCATCACCTCGGTCACCGGCGACGGGACGAACCTTGCGCTGGGTGGGTGGGTACCGGTTCCCGGCGGCAACACGGACGCGGAGTTCACCTATGGCATCGACGCGACCAAGTCCGGAGCCGTCGGAGAGGTCCGGGCCTACTCGACCGGCCGAGTGGATGGTGTGACCAGGACGGTGGAGGCAGTGCTCTCCAAGCGCTCCACCCTTGACTACGTGTACATGAGCGACATCGAGTCACCATCGCCCGACACCCCGGGCGTGTACGGGTCCCGTGAGTTCTCCTCCTCCGGGTACACCTACCAGGAGGCGGCGCGCCTCATGTGCGGGCGGCGCTGGACGGAACCCGGCCCGGTGTCCATCAGCAGCTACGGCAACGTGTCTGAGGGCAACCAGCGGAATCTGCGCTTCTGCCGTTGGGCGGGCATCTTCAGCTCCGAGCAACTGCTTGGGCGCATACATACGAACGATGTCTGGTGGCTGCAGAACACGAACCTCAGCAACGTCATCGACGCCAACTCCATCACGTCGTCCTGCCGGACTGCCGAGGAGGGACTCGAGCCGGGTGAGGTCGGCTGCCCCGTGGGGCATCGCTACATCACCGCGAGTTACTCGTCCGCCGGATACTCCTCGACGCCCGATTCGTACCAGGGGAATTCATGGCGCCCGACAGGTACGGACATCACCAACCGCAATCCGGCCTACGACACGATCCTGGACCTTCCGGAGAACCCGAGTCTGCTGAAGCAGCGGGCAGCCGAGACCGGATGCATCTACACCGGTCCGACGCGCATCCGGTTCGCAGAGGAGGGTGGAGAGGGCTTCTACTACGTGACAAGCCCCGACACGAAGGTCACCCGGGCGGGTTGTGATGGCGAGGGTGGCGATGGCACAGGACTCGAGAGCCCCGCCACCGCCCAGAAGACCGGTCGGGTACGGGTGGACGACTTCTCTGACCTGGTGATCTACGTTCAAGACGTCCGACCCGACTCCGAGGGTGATATCCCGGGGGTGGACTACGGTGATCCGGCGCAGCAGTACTACTGGGAGAAGGCGAACCGCTGGGCCTCCGGCAGCGAGCCCACCTGCACGCTGAAGAGCGGGCGCAAATACCCCTATGTGATCCCCGACGACCCGGTTGACCAGGCGAAGTTCAGTTCGGGCACGACCTATCGAGGTTTTCCGTCGGAGGACGCCGACCCCGACTCACCCTGGTACGGATCCTCCTGCGCGAGCGGCGACATGTACGTCCAGGGCGAGTACCGCGGCGCCTTCATGCTGACCTCGGACAACAACATGATCCTGACGAGCAGTCTTCGTGACGCGCGACTGGAGAATCCTTCGGCGAGCCCGGGGGCCTCGGACTACGGCAAGCCAAGCCCGGACTCGTCGAGCACACTCGGCATCGCAGCCGGCCGATTCGCGTATCTCTACCGGCCCATAGACTCCGATGACCGATGGGTGGACGACTGGCGGGTCTCGAACGCCAACGACCCGATCTACAACATGGCCCTGCTGGCCATCCAGCACTGCTTCGCCACGCAGGACTATGACGAGAGCTATGACAACGGGAACATCTACCTGTGGGGCTCGCTGGCCCAGAAGTTCCGCTGCGCGGTAGGCATCAGTGGCGGCAGCGGGTATGGCAAGGCCTACAAGTACGACGACCGCCTCACCGTTCGCACTCCGCCCTACATGCTCGAGTTGTCCGACGAGCCGTGGGGTGACGAACGCACGGGCGAACTGGTGCCTCAGAAGCAGGGTCTCGGGGAGACGGTGACTCGTGCACTCCTGCGTGCCGACGAGGAGGGTCTGACGGTGCGCAACGTTCAATTGGCCTCATCACCCGATCCGGCGCAGGTCACCCTCAGCTCAGTCGGAGACGAGGTCTCGGTCACGTCCGGGGTGTCGGGATTGGTCGTCCTCGTCTACGAAGTCGGGAGCCCCGGAGACTGGGAGGTGCGCCGCCAGGTGATCCTCGTCGGGTGAGCGGGTGAGCGGGTGAGCACAGGGAGGAGCCGTCATCGCCAACTATGCTTCGCCCGGCAGGAGGAGGGTCCATGACGAGAGCGCCTCGACGCTCGGCGGAGGAGCGATACGGCCAGTGTCTGGCCAACGCGCAGATCCTCCACGTTGCGGCGGCGCGGCTCGCGGGGGAGTCAATAGTCTCCCGCGCGCTGGCGGCAGCCTGGGGTGCGGATGTCTACGCAGCGCAGGCCGTCCTGTGGGAGCGGATCATGGGAGCCGCCGCCTCTTCGACCCGCGGATGGTTCCGGGCGGCCGAGGCCTTCATCGCCGAGACGACCGTGCCCTTTCCGAGAGAGCCTGATCCCACGACATGCGGGGACATCCTGCGAGGCGCTCGGCGTCAGTTGCTCACCCGCTGCGACGACGGCCTCGCCGACTCGATCACCCTGGCGGGGTTGCCTACGTCGGCTCTTGATGACCTGCCTGCGCCCGGTCCGGCCGACCTCGCAGCAAGTGCTCGTGAGCGTCTGAGTGGCATGACTCCACGTGCCTTTGTGGAGGCTCGGCGCGTGGCGGCCGAGACTGAGATGGCGGCTGCTCGGTCGCTTCGGGTAGCTGGGGACACTTCCGGCGCGGTGCAGGCAGCGTATGCCGCGGACTACTTGGCCTTCGAGGCCTACCTAGTGGAGTCGGCGGTGGCTCTGGGGGACAGCGATCTGCTGACAGTGACGATCCGCTGGGAGTTGGGCTCGGCGGGTATCCAGCACCTGCAGGGGCTTCCGGAAGGGTTCGTGCCGGGCGTGACCGCGATCCGGGAGGCGCTCGCGTCGGGGCTGTCGGATGCTGACGGTGCGCGGATGCTCGCCTCGTTGCCCCCCTTGTGAGGACGTCGTTCCGAGCACCGATGCTGCTGCCGCCGAGGGCGGTCAGTGCCAGATCACGACGTCCGATCCATGGTCGTCGCCGTCTGGAGCAGTGCGTCGACCTCCTGGACGAGGTCCGGCAGTTCGGATTGCAGAACGAACATTGTGCCCGTCACCTGGATGGACTGTCGGTTCTTGGCGCCCTCCTCCGGAGCCGCAGCCATCCGCGACGAGGTGATCAGGAGGATGCGATCGAGTCGCTGGAGGTTGTCGAGGAAGGCGAGGGCGGCGCCCCGGGATCCGCGAGCCGTCACGGCGAGCTGAAGCTGTGCCAGCGCGATCCCTGAGGCTGCCTCCTCACCTGGAGGCCCCACCGGGGTCGGCAGTGACGTCGTGATCGTCTCGACATCCGAGGGATCGATTCCGGCCTCGGTCGCGGCCTCAGTGATCTGCTCGAGCACCCGGGGCAGGTCGGCCTGCTGCGGCATGGCTGCGAAAAGGACCTGTGCATCGGCAGCAGCGTCAGGTGCCTGCTGGGCCAGATCCATGGTCCGGTTGAACTGGTTCAACAGGCTGAGGTTGGCCGACTCCAGGTCCCGGGCACTCTGATCGAGCCGATCGGCCTCGGCCAGCCGGGGGGAGAGCACAGCCAGCCAGCTGATCGCGGACACGACGAGCAAGCCGAGGATCCCGAAGACGATCGTGAGTCTCACCCGTCCGCTCATGATGCCTCCCCGGCGGCCTCATCGGGGTTGCCATCTCCGGATGTCTGGGAGGAGTCCTCATCCTGGGCCGGGGGATTGACGATGGCATCGATCTCTTCGTCCGTGAGTGGGGTCACCAGCCCTTCGGCGGAGATTCCCGCCGAACCGGTGAAGGCCACCACATCGCCTTGGCCCTCAACGGATGACACATTGGAGGTTGTCACATACGGGCCCACGAACAGAGAGTCTTCCCCCAGGGCGCGGAGGAGGTTCGAGACCTGCTCGCGGGAGGCGACGGTGGCGCTGAAGGTCACGCAGCCGATGGTGATCTCCTCAGTGAAGGGGTCCGGGTTAGGGCAGACGTTGAGGTCAGCCCCCGGCACCGGGATCCCCTTGTAGACGACATCGATGCTGCTGAAAGAGATGTCCTTTCCGGCGGATTCCTCGCCCGCAGCGATCACCTCGGTGATGACAGCCGCGGCTCGCGGCTGGGCTGCAAGCGTCGTGGCCACGAGCTCCTGCAGACGGGTGATCTCCCCGTACAGTTCGCGGATCGGCGCCAGGGCAGCGAGGTCGTCTTGCAGTTGGACGTTCTGCTCGGTTGCGGTCTCGACAGCGTTCTCCGCGCGGGCGATGCGGTCCGATTGCAGGTACCACACACCGCCACTGGCCACGACCAGCAGGAGAGCGAGCAGCACGAACAGACGCACGAGTTTGCGCACGCGGATGGAGACCCGTACCGATGCGGGCAGGACATTGACCTCGGGCAGGGTCGGCCGGAAGCGCGGCCGTTCGGGATCCTCGCCATCGGTCCGGCGCCTCCGGAGCAGGGACGACATGTCCGTCTGGAGCAGTCCCCGGCGGGTAGCTCCTGCTGATCGCCCGCTCATGCCACACCTGCCAGTGCCATGCCCACGGCAACTGTCATTCGGGCATCGGTGAGGCCCAGTTTGCGCACTCGCGCGGATGCAGCCATCCCGAGGAGGGGATCGACCACCCTCACTCGGATCGGCAGTGACGTGGCGATGCGGTCGATCAGACCGTCGAGCAGCACGGTCCGGCCGGCCAGGTCCAGGGATTCAACGGCCGGGCCACTTCCCGTCGCCTGGTAGTAGTCGAGAGAGTTGCGGATCTCGGACACGATGGTCGTGGCCCAGGGATTGAGGATGCCCACGGTGGCGAGGACGCGGGGATCAGTCGGAGCCTGTTCGGCCCCGGTGCCGAAGACGCTGGATTCCGCGATGGGGGCGACGACAGGTGCCGGTCCGTTGAGGCCCGTGTCTCGCTTGACCAGTTCAGCGTTGGCAGGGTCCAGGGCGAGACGCTCCGCGAGGGCCGCGGCTGCTGTCTGGCCACCGAGGTTGGCGATCGTGCGGATGAACAGGGGCTGACCTGCCCGGTGGACGACCACGGTGAGTTGGTCCGCTCCGACATCGGCGATGGCTCCGACTCTGCTGCTCTCGCGCTCATCGTGCTCTCCGGGGAGTACGCCGCGACAGGCAGCTCGAATGAGGGCGAAGGCGGACGAGTCTGCCCCGATCGGCTCAAGCCCGGCTCGCCGCAGGACCCGTGCCTCGGCCTCGGTGGACTCCCGGTTCGCAGCCACGACGAGGATACGGTTCATCGGGGTGGTGTTGCCGACCTCATCGGTCACCTCGTGCTCATCGAGCAGGTGGTAGTCGAGTTCTACCGTGTCCAGGTCCACGGGAAGCGCGTCGCCGACCTGGTAGCGCAGGGCCGCGGCGAAGTCCGCGGGAGGCATCCACGGAAGGTCGATCTGACGGGTGAGGACGCCGGAGTCCGAGACGGCGAAGTTGACCTTCCGGCCGTGGAAGCGACCCTGCCGCCACAGCCGCTTGAGGCCGGCGGTTACCGCCCTGTCGTCGGAGATCACTCCGTTGCGGACCGCATCGAAAGGGAGCTCGACGGATGAAGCGCGGACGATCTCCAACTCACCGGATCGACGGTGCCGGGAGACCTGTGCGGCACGGATGCCGCTGGACCCTATGTCGAGCCCGACCGCAGACGTGGTCATCCGGCCCGCCTCCTGTCGCTCATCGAACACCGTTGTCGCGACACCGACGGCAGCCTGCGGTTCATTCGGGCGCACTGCTGAGGAGAGATGTCGCTCTCTATTGATCTATCGGACCGTTCCCCGGGGTTCGAGCCGAAACCATGAGTATGACGTATGCGGATGCGGGACCAGACCCGGTGAATCCGCCTGCGCGGGGTGTGGCCGCGGAAGGGCCGGGGCTGCGGGACATCCTGAGCGCAGCTGTTGCTCACGGTGCCTCGGACATCCATCTCCGAGTCGGATCGCCCCCGCTCCTGCGGGTCGACGGACAGCTTCGGGCGCTGGAAGCACCGGCTCTGGGGACGGACGAAGCCGAGGCGCTCGTCCTCGCGGCGATGCCGACCCCGCGAGACCGGGATGACTTCCTGCGGGACAACGAATGCGATTTCGCGCTGGTGGAGCCCGGTGTCGGCAGGTTTCGAGCCAATGCCTACCGGGCTCGCGGTGGTGCCTCGCTCGTGCTGCGCCATGTCCGCGAGGACATTCCGTCGCTGGCCTCACTCGGGCTTCCTCCATCAGTCGGCGACCTTGCTCGTGAGCCAAGCGGGCTCGTCGTCGTCAGTGGACCGACCGGATCGGGCAAGAGCACCTCACTGGCGGCCATGATCGACGTCATCAACGGCGCGCGTCGCTGCCACATCCTCACGATCGAGGATCCGATCGAGTTCCTCCATCGTGACCGGCTGGCTACGATCAGCCAGCGGGAACTCCACACCGACACGACGTCCTTCGCTCGTGCGCTGCGCTCCGGGATGCGACAGGACCCGGATGTCATCCTCGTGGGGGAGATCCGAGACGTCGATACCCTTCGCACTGCTCTGCAGGCGGCGGAGACCGGGCACCTGGTCTTCGCCAGCCTCCATGCGCGCAGCGTGGTGGACGCCGTGAATCGCATCATCGACCTGTTTCCTGTGGCCGAGCAGCGCCAGGCCCGGGCGTCTGTGGCTGAGTCGCTGCGTGGAGTGGTCTGCCAGCAGTTGGTCATGGCGGCGGACGGTCGGGGCCGCGTTCTCGTGAGCGAGGTCGGGGTGGGCACTCCACGTCTGCGCGAGGCCATCGCTGACATCGAGAAGTCTGGGCAACTCGAGGACATCGTGGCTGACGGTGAGTTCTACGGGATGCACACGTTCGAGCAGGACGCTGTCCGGCTCGTGCTGGCGGGCTCCATCACCGTGGACGAGGCGGAGCGTGTCGTCGCCAGGCCTGCCGATCTTCATGTTGCGCTGCGCCGGGCCGGCTATCGGGGGGACCGACCATGAACGGCGCCTCTATCCTGACAGGTGTGTCTCTGACGTTGGTCGTGCGTTCGAGTGGGATGAGCGCCGCAGTCCGACACCGCGCCGGCGCTCGAAGGGGTGAGAGGTCATGAGCACGTCGGTCGCAAGCATCCTTGTCACCGAGGGGCTCATCAGCAGCGACCAACTCGAGGCCGCCGAAGCCACTGCCGGCGCGATGGGAGAGCCGGTACTCAACGTCCTGGTGAAGCAGGGGGCGGTGTCGAAGAAGGACGTCGTGCGGCACACGGTTCAGGCGGCTGGTCTGGACTTCGTCGAGATCATGGACGAACCCGTCGATCCTGACGCGGTGGCACTGTTGACCGGGGATCAGGCCCGCAAGTACGGCGTCATTCCCCTGAGGTTCGACAAGGACGTCCTCGTCGTGGCCGCCGACTCCCAGACTGCGATGAACTGGCAGACACGTGATGACCTGCAGGCCATCACCCGGCGCCCGGTCCGTTTCGCGTGTGCGATGAAGACCGAGATCCAGAGCCGACTCAATCTCCTCTATCGAGCTGAGGCAGAGCTTGGCGAACTCGTTCGAGACATGCTCGAGGACGAGAATGCGATCGACATCCTTGCTCCTGTCGCCTCCACCACCGATGCGCCACTGGTGCGCTATGTGAACCTGCTTCTCAATCAGGCGATCTCCGACAATGCCTCGGACATCCATGTTGAACCGACTGAGAGCAACATCCGGATCCGGTTCCGGATCGACGGCGTCCTGAAGGAGATGTCCCCGGCGCCGAAGGAGATCCAGTCAGCGGTCATCTCGCGGCTCAAGATCATGAGCGACATGGACATCGCTGAGCGACGAGTGCCGCAGGACGGTCGGCTCACGGTCATGTCCCGCGGCCGCAAGATCGACCTGCGTGTCTCCTGTCTGCCGACGGTCTGGGGCGAGAAGATCGTCATGCGGATCCTGGACAACACTGCAGCTCAGATGGCGCTTCCTGATCTGGGGTTCTCGCCGGACAACCTCGTCAAGTGGAAGAGCGCCTATGAGCGTCCCTACGGCATGCTCATCGTCAGCGGGCCCACGGGCTCAGGCAAGTCGACATCCCTCTACGCCACGCTCCATGCGGTGGCCCGCCCTGAGGTGAACATCGTGACGGTGGAGGACCCGGTCGAGTACCGGATCCCCGGGATCAATCAGATCCAGGTCAACGCCAAGGCCGGCATGACCTTCGCCGCCGCGCTGCGGTCCATCCTGCGCGCAGACCCTGACATCATCCTCATCGGCGAGATCCGTGATCACGAGACGGCACAGATCGCGATCGAGTCTGCTCTCACCGGTCACCTTGTCCTCACGACCCTGCACACCAACGATGCGCCGAGCGTCATCACCCGACTCACCGAGATGGACATCGAGCCCTTCCTGGTGTCGTCCGCGCTGGAATGCGCGACCGGCCAGCGGCTGGCCCGAAGGCTCTGCACGAAATGCAAGCGCGCCGTGGAGATTCCTGCGTCGGACCTTGCCGCTGTCGGGTTCGAGACTCCTCCTGGCGTGACACCCACCTTCTTCGAACCAGTGGGCTGTTCGAGTTGCGCGGACACCGGTTACCACGGTCGTCTGGCGATGCACGAGGTCATGCCGATGACAGAGGAGCTCGGAAAGCTCGCCGTCCGCAATGCTTCTTCCGAGGAGGTGCGGCGCACTGCCATCGCGCAGGGGATGCGCACTCTGCGGCAAGACGGCTGGCTGAAGGTCGCTGAAGGGCAGACCACTATCGGGGAGGTCCTGCGTGTCATCGTCTGAGGACGACTTCGTCCTGCCGATCCTTTCGGTCGCGGATGGTGGCGTCGAGCGCCCCCTTCCCACGGTCGCGCCGCCCGACCGCGCCGTGGGTCCGGTGGAGGACACGGCGTCCGCGGAGCTTCAGGCGGAAGCGCCACATGCGGCCCATGCGTCACCCGAAGCTCCCACGGTGGCAACACCCGTCACCACTGCTCTTCCGGAGCCGGTCTCCGAGTTGCCGTTCGTTCCGGAGGCTCCCCAGGCGGCCTACGACGCGGGCATCTCCGATATCAGCGGTCAGCTGTCGCCCGACGGTCCGGAGATCATGCTGGATGATCTGCTCCTGCATCTGTTGGAGAAGGGAGGTTCCGACCTCCACCTCTCGGTCAACTCACCCCCCATGGTCCGGGTGCATGGTGACCTCGAGCCAATCCCGGGGCAGCGAGCGCTCACGGCACGTCAGCTTCAGGAGGGGGTATATGCGATCCTGACGGAGCGGCAGAAGCAGCGCTTCGAGGAGGACAAGGAACTCGACCTCGCCTACGAACTCCCGGGAGCAGCCCGATTCCGCGTGAATCTCATGCAGCAGCAGGGCAGCGTCGGGGCGGTGCTCCGAGCGATCCCGTGGGACATCCTCCCGCTGGAATCGCTGGGCATGCCCGAGGTGGTCGGTGACTTCGCAGCACTGCCGCGGGGCCTCGTCCTCGTGACCGGCCCCACCGGCTCTGGCAAGTCGACGACTCTGGCCGCGATCATCGACCGTGCGAATCGCACCCGGAAGGGGCACATCGTCACGATCGAGGACCCGATCG
>JAUHZW010000323.1 GCA_030425745.1 Actinomycetes bacterium | reverse complement strand
TGACACAGGGCGCCCGCTGTGCCTCCCGATAGCGTCCTGCCGTGGACTCCGCACCCGCAGCCGGATCGGACAGGCGACGCATCCAGGGCAAGGCGATCAGCATCGGCATCGCCACGGGCGCCTACGCCCTCTCCTTCGGCGCGATCTCGGTCTCCACGGGGTTGACCGTCTGGCAGACCCAGACCCTGTCGCTGTTCATGTTCACCGGTGCCTCACAGTTCGCGTTCGTCGGCATCATCGGGGCCGGCGGCGGCCTCGTGGCGGCCGTTCTGACGGCATGGCTGCTCGGTGCCCGCAATGCCATGTACGCGGTGAGCCTCGGCCCCCGCCTGGATCTGCGAGGCTGGCGACGCTTCGTCGGGGCCCAGTCGACGATCGATGAGTCGACCGCCATGGCCCTGGCCCATCCGGAGCCGGTGTCCTCGTCGCGCTACGCGTTCTGGGCCACCGCGGCCTGGATCTATGTGCTGTGGAATCTCGGCACCCTCGTCGGTGCGCTCGGGGCGGCCGCCATCGGTGACCCGAACGACCTCGGCCTGGATGCGGCCACGGCGGCAGCCCTGCTCGCACTTCTCTGGCCGCGCCTCGTGGACCGCAGCATGTGGGCGACGGCCCTTGCGGCCGCTGTGGTCGCCGTCGTCCTCACGCCGGTCCTGCAGCCGGGGCTCCCCGTTCTGGCCGCGGCGCTCGTCGCGGTCGCCGCAGCCACGCTCACCGGGCGACGGGAGGTCCGCTGATGTGGTTCGCCGTTCTGATCGCCTCGCTGGGCTGCTATGTCGAGAAGCTGCTCGGCTATCTCGTGCCGGCCTCCGTGCTCGAGAATCGGACGTTCCGGCAGATCTCGGGCCTCATGCCGGTCGCCCTCCTGGCGGCCCTCGTGTCGGTGCAGACGTTCGCCTCGGGCATGGCCCTCGCCCTCGATGCGCGCGCCGTCGCCCTCGGCGCCGCGATCGTCGCCCTGCTGCTGCGCGCACCGTTCCTCGTCGTCGTGATCGTCGCCGGGGTCACCGCCGGCGGCCTGCGGGCTCTGGGGTGGGCCGCATGAACGAGCCGAGGCGTCCCATCTTCTGGTTCCTCTGGCCCCGGCCGGATCCCTCCGCACCCGTCGATGACGCCTTCGTCCAGGAGCGTCCGCTGCGGATCACACCCCGCGGTCCGTTCCGGATCGCGCTGCTGGTGCTCGGAACCGTGGCCCTGGTCACGACGACGGGAAGCGCCCTCCTGGCTGCGCTCAGTGCGCCGATGACGGTGGCGGCCTTCCTGGGAGCGGCGATCTCCGCGACCGGCCTGGTGCTGATCCTGCGGGGCTGGGTCGTCGGAACCTCGGTCAGTGACCGCGGGATCATCATCGACACGACCTTCCGTCGACGGGCCGTCACGTGGGCGCAGGTCGATTCCGGACCCTGTGAGGACACGAGGGTCCCCCTGCTCGGACTCCCCCTCCGCGTGCCGGGTAGGCGGATCATCCTGAGGCTGACCGACGGCCGACGGATCCCGACCCACATCTATTCCACGTCGCCGGATCTGTTCCTGCGACGTGAGGCCTTCGACGCGGCATGTGATCGCTGGGAGAACTGGCGAGACGGTCGCTGACGAGGTGGCGGCAGGCCTGCCGGCTATCCGTGCAGGTCGATGGCCTGACGCATCGCGGCCCGGGCCCGCTTGCGGTCCCGGGCATCGTCGTAGGCGATGGCCAGTCGGTACCACCGCCGCCAGTCCGCCGGATCCTGCTCGACCTGCGCCTGGTACTCCCGGAAGCGCTCATCCGCGGCATCCCGCTCGATGCGTCCGGCCGGGGTGCGGGGCAGATCGTCCACCGGCAGCCCCCCCTCGGCACCCAACTCCCGGCCCAGAGCCTGCGACCTCAGCCCGAACATCAGTTCCCGGCCGATCAGCCACGCGCCGATCAGGGGGAAGGCGATCACACTGATGCCGAGAAGGACGGGGACGGGATCCCCGGCTGCGATGAGCGCCCAGGAGCGGGCGGCCGTGAGCAGCAGATAGGCGCCCACCGCCGCAGCGAGGATCCAG
>JAUHZW010000322.1 GCA_030425745.1 Actinomycetes bacterium | reverse complement strand
AGCCACGTTCGACGACATCAAGCATCTGGCCGCTGGAGTCCGCGGGCGCGAGAACGTCCTGCGCGACGGAGACGTCGACGGCGGGGTGTGGTTCGCCAGCATGGCCCAGGGCCTCATCCACGACATCCCCACCGTCCGCGACCTCGTCGACGGGATCGTCTCCGAGGCGGAGCAGATCATCTCCGGGCGCCTCGATTCCATGATTCGCTGACCTGAGCGGTTCGCTGACCACGAGGAGGACGCATGGATCGGCTCGAGGATCGCGCTGCCATCGAGCAGCAGATGTTCACCTACGCGCGCGCGACGGACTGGCTCGAGACGGAGAACCACCGTCGGGTCTTCGCCGACGACTGCGTCTTCGCCTCTCCGCACAGCGGCGACATGCACGGGCCGGACGCGGTCGTGGAGTGGATGAACCGCGTGCTGCAGCAGTTCGAGGCCACGCAGCACCTGATCGGCAACATCACCATCACGTTCACCGGCGATGACACCGCCGATGCGGTCTCCTACGTCCGCGCCTGGCACAGGTTTCTGGACCAGTCCAAGCCCGACATGATCCTGTGGGGCGAGTACCACGACCGCTGGGAGCGGATCGACGGGACGTGGCGCATCCGCGAGCGGCGCGTCAAGGAGGCCGGCATCGAACCGCGTCGTGAGGGCGGAGTCGTCAACCCGCGGAGAGCCAAGCAGTGAAGGTCGGGGTCGTCTATCCGCAGAACGAGACCCACGGAGACCCTCGGGGGGTCCGGGAGATCGGCCTCGCCGTCGAGCGCCTCGGCTACGACAGCCTCCTCTTCTACGACCACGTCGTCGGTGCCGAGCATGCTGATCGTGAGCCGCCCCTGTGGGGCCCGTACACCGAGGAGCACTCCTTCCACGATCCATTCGTCGCCTTCGGCTACCTCGCCGGGATCACCGACCGCATCGAACTGGCCACGGGGGTGATGATCCTGCCGCAGCGGCAGACGGTGCTCGCTGCCCAGCAGGCGGCCGATGCCGATCTGCTCTCGGGCGGTCGGGTACGTCTCGGTGTCGGGACGGGCTGGAACTGGGTGGAGTACGACGCCCTGGGGCAGGACTACGCGACCCGGGGTGCCCGTCTCAACGAGCAGATCGAGCTCATGCGCCGGCTCTGGGACGAGCCGCTCGTCACCTACCGCGGTCGGTTCCACGAACTCGAGCGTTGCTGCATCAATCCCCGCCCCACCCGCCAGATCCCCATCTATGCCGGTGGCTTCAGCGAGGCGGCCTACCGTCGCGGCGGCACCATGTGCGATGGCTTCACCTTCGCCGGTGACGTCGACGAGGCCATCACCGGACTGGATCGGGTGCGGCACCACGTCAGGGAGTCCGGTCGCGAGGTCGACGGGTTCCCCCTCGAACTCATCACCACACGAGCACGGACGGCTCGAGAGGTCCTCGAGACCGCCCGGCGCTGGCAGGACGCCGGCGGCACGGGCATCTCGGTGCTCACCCAGAAGGTCGGCCTGCCGACGATCGATGCACACGTGGCCTACATCGCCGAGGTCAGATCCGCGCTGGATCAGGCCATCGACGTCTGATCAGCTGGCGGAGCGCCCCACAGCCGAGACACCGCTGAGGATCGCGCGCTCGTTGTCCATGCGGGTGCGCAGGAGATCCTCGCCCCGCTCGATGAAGTCGCGGTTGACGGTGTCCATCACCAAGTCCATAGCGGTGGAGAAGGCCCGGCTGGCGCGCTGGTAGTCGGCGATGACATCCGAGAGAACGAGCGAGTCACCCATGGCTGCGCCCTCGGCTGCGGCAGCGACATCGGCATCGCCCGTCGCGGCCGCGACGTCAGCGGCGAACGCGAGATAGGTCGGGATCTCCTCGCGCATGACGGCCGACACCGCGGTCATCGAGCAGGTGGTCGGTAGCGATGTCGCCGACACCGTGACCTCGGCCCTGCTGCAGGCCTTCGTACTCATCGTCATTATATTGATGCTGTTTCTGGTCAACCTGCGCGCGACCTTCCTGGTGCTGATCTCGGTTCCCATCGCCATCGGTCTGGCGC
>JAUHZW010000036.1 GCA_030425745.1 Actinomycetes bacterium | reverse complement strand
GCCACCAGGCGGTAGTCGAGGTTGTCGACCACCGTTCGACCGGGAAGGGACAGCAGCGTGATCACCATGAGGGTCACCCCGACCACCGCTATCGGGTAGTTGGCGAACAGGAAGGCCAGCAGGAGGAAGACCCCTATTCCCGTGTAGAGAGGGATCGCGATGTCACCGTCGCTGATCCCATCGATCAGCACAGCAGCGACCACCACCCCGACCGCGGTGCCGAGGATGCGCTCCACCACACGGGTCACCGTGCCCTGGGCGTCCGGCTTGGACATCCACACGATCGTCATCGGGATCCAATAGGGGTGCGGCCAGGCCAGCGTGTCCGCGATCGCCGTGCCGATGACCAGGGCGACGCACAGTCGGATCGCGTGGTGGAGGAACAGGTCGTCCGTGCGTCGCCGAGGGTCGAGTCGGGCGCGCCATGGTTCCGGATGCTCGGTCCGCTGGAGCAGGGAGCTCCGCTCCCGCAGGAGGAGCCAGATGGCGGTGACGAGCAGGTGCAGAATCCCACCCGCTGCCACCAGGGCGGCCGTCTGGACTGCGTCACCGGGCGAGACGTCCACTCCCGCGAACACGGTGTAGGACACCATCGAGAGGACACCGATCAGCATGCCGCGAGAGCCGAGCGCCCCTGCGTAGCCGCCGACGAGCCCGACAACCGCGACCACGGCTAGGTCGTACCACCGCCAGGTCGACACCAGCCCGCCCAGCAGCGTGGCACCGGTCAGCCACAGCACCGTCCACGTCATGGCTCGCAGGCGAGTGTCGGGAGCTCCGGTCAGGGTGAGGATCCCGGTGAAGGTCGATCCGATCACCAGAGGCAGGGCGCTCGGCTCGGAACCGATGGCGATGCACACGCCGGTGAGGATGAGGGCCAGCGCCCCCGTGACCGATGCCCGTCGAGCGTGCAGGTGCTCCCGGTGGACGCGGGTGGTGCCGAGGAGGATCTCCCGTGCGGTCGCCACGTGCAGACCGTACTGCCGTTCGTCATCGCACCGGAACGGAATCGAGGCGGGGTGCTGGCCCCCCGAAACGCGTGTCGGTCGCCCTGTGAGGGCAGCGAGAGGGACAGGCTAGGGGGGACGTCACCGCGCGTCGCCCCTGTTGTCCCCAGGAAGGTCCCTTCCATGTTCGATCGAAACCACCGCTCGCGAGGTCTGCGGGCCGTCGTCGGCGCCGTTGCCGCGGCTGCCATGTCGCTCGGCTCACTGATCGCCGCCGCCGCACCGGCCTCCGCCGCCACCGGAGACATCACGCTCTTCGGCCTGACGGCGCAGTCGAGCCCCAACGACATCACCCTCGGCCCGGACGGCTACCTCTACACCGCGAACACGAACGCGGGAACCGTCTCCAAGGTCGACGCCAACGGCACCGTCGTCGCGAATTTCGCGCTCGGAGCGACGTCCCAGCCCACGGCCATCACCACCGGACCCGACGGCAACCTGTGGGTGACGCTGGTGGGCATCAACTCGATCGGCAAGCTCACCACCGCAGGCACCCTGAGCGCCTACGGCATCCCGACGCCCAACTCCCGGCCCGTCGACATCGCGACCGGCCCCGACGGCGCGCTGTGGTTCACCGAGTACAGCGGCAACAAGATCGGCCGGATCACCACGGCCGGCCAGATCACCGGTGAGTACGCGGTTCCGACCGCCAACGCCGGGCCCTGGGGCATCACCCCCGGTCCCGAGACGTCGAACCGGATGTACTTCACCGAGTACAGCGCCGGCAAGGTGGGCTACATCACCATGGCCGGCCAGGTGACCGAGACGGTCTCCACGCCGGCTGGTGCCAATCCGCAGGGCATCGCCCTGCTGAACAACTCGGTGTGGTTCGCCCAGCCGGGCACGGCGCAGCTCGGCCACCTGGTCAGCGACACCACGATCGCCCAGCTCAGCATGGGCGCTGCCGTCAACGATCTCGTCGAGGGCCCCAACGGCGGCCTGTGGCTGACCACGCCGAACTCCGTCATCCAGACCAACTCGCAGGGAGGCACGGTCGGCACCTACGGCCTCCCGGCCGGCGCGACGGGCCCGGCCGTCGGCCCCACCATCGGACCGGACGGCAACATCTGGTTCGTCGTCAAGGGATCGTCGCAGGTCGGACGCGCCGCCTCCGGCGTCGTGCCCGTCTCCAAGACCGCTCCGGCGCTGACGCCCACCACGGGCCTGACCCCGGGAACTCCGGTGGCCACGTCGAACGGCACCTGGGACTACGCCTCGACGTACACCTACCAGTGGCAGCGCTGCTCCACGTCGGATGTCGCCACCTGCGTCAACATCCCCAACGCCACCGCGGCGACGTACACGCTGACCACCTCTGAGGACAAGCAGTACGTCCGCGCCGGGGTCACCGCCTCGAACGCCAGCGGCGCATCGCAGCCGAGCTACTCCGCGCCCGTCGCGGTCGGCAGCCTCACCCCGGCACCGAAGCCCGCTCCGGGCCCGGCGACCGGCACCACGGCCAGCATCGGCAACGGTGCGTCGATGCAGATCCTCGCTCCGAACAAGCAGAAGCTCGGCAAGCGAGCGGTCTACGAGGTCGTCTTCTCCGTCAGCGACGCGCAGGGCTCGGTGACGCTGCAGTTCCAGAAGAAGAAGAAGCGCAAGACCGTCGCCAACCTGCCGATCACCAATGGCGTCGTGAAGTACTCCTTCAAGGCCAAGAAGAACTGGAAGAAGGGCCGGATGAACGTCACGGCGACGTACATCGCGGCTCCGACCAGCCCGTACAGTTCGGCCGCAGTGAAGGATCGCGTCCGCCTCCGCTAGTCCCTTCCGATGCCTCGTCGTTCGTGGCTGGAATCCGCGCCGGATATCCACCACGAGCGACGAGGCATCGGTGTGTTCGGGCTAGGGTTGGGGCATGTCCAATGTGCGCGTGCAGCCCGCTGACCGTTCCTGGACGACGACCAAGGTCGTCGCCGTCGTCGTCGCCATCCTGACCGCCGGCTACATGCTGCCGTGGGCGATCGCCGCGGTGCGCGATGTCCCGCACTGGAGCGTGTTCTGGGTCAATCTGCTGCTGGGCTGGACGATCGTGGGCTGGATCATCGCCCTGATCATGTCGCTGCGCCAGCAGCGCCTCGTCATCGAGGGCTGATCATGCGGCTGCGCATCTTCACCGAGCCCCAGCAGGGCGCCACGTACGACGATCAACTGGCCGTGGCCCTCGCCGCGGAACGACTGGGCTTCGACGCGTTCTTCCGATCCGACCACTATCTGGTCATGGGAGACCACGACGGGCTTCCGGGCCCGACGGACGCGTGGATCACGCTGGCCGGCCTGGCCCGCGAGACGTCGACGATCCGGCTCGGCACCCTCATGACCGCTGCGACCTTCCGCCAGCCCGGTCCGCTGGCCATCTCCGTGGCGCAGGTCGACCACATGAGCCGGGGTCGGGTCGAGTTCGGACTCGGCACCGGCTGGTACGAGGCCGAGCACGCCGCCTACGGGATCCCGTTCCCGCCGCTGGGCGAGCGTTTCGACCGGCTGACCGACCAGCTCGAGATCATCACCGGCATGTGGGCCACGCCCGTGGGGGAGACCTACAGTCACGACGGCGAGTACTACCGGGTCACGGACTCTCCGGGGCTGCCGAAGCCGGTGCAGACGCCCATCCCGATCCTCATCGGCGGAGGTGGGGCACGACGCACCCCCGCACTCGCCGCCCGCTTCGCCGCTGAATTCAACATCGCCTTCACGTCCCTGACGGACTCGGCCTCGGCATTCGATCGCGTGCACCGAGCCTGCGAGGCGGTCGAGCGCGCACCGGAGTCGATCATCCTGTCGGCAGCCCAGGTCGTGTGCTGCGGCACGTCGGAGGCCGAACTCGAGCGCCGAGCGGCGGCGATGGGACGCGAGCTCGGCGAGCTGCGGGTCAACGGGCTCGCTGGCTCTCCGGCCGAGGTCGTCGAGAAGGCCCTGGAGTTCAAGGAGATCGGGACCGGGCGGATGTATCTGCAGATGCTCGACATGAGTGATCTCGACCACCTCGAGCTGATCGCCACCGAGGTCATGCCGCACGTCGCGTGATCAGGTGAAAGGGTAGAGACGTGACCGGTCGCATCGTCCTCATGGGCTCAGGCGAGACAGCCCCCACCATGGTCAAGCTGCATCGAACGCTGGTCGAGGAGGCTGGCGAGGGTGCCCGGGCCATGCTCGACACCCCGTTCGGCTTCCAGGCCAACGCCGATGATCTCACCGACAAGATCCGGCAGTACTTCTCCGAGTCCGTCGGCACGGAGCTCGAGGTCGCCCGGTGGCGACGCCGGGATGATCCGGTGGCCGGGCGCGAGCAGTCTCTGGCTCTCCTCCAGCGCGCTGGCTGGGCCTTCGCCGGGCCGGGCAGTCCCACCTATGCCCTCACCCAGTGGCTCGACACGCCTGTTCCGGAGGCGCTGGTCGACATCGTCGGCCGCGACGGAACCGTGATCCTCGGCAGCGCCGCGGCCGTCACGGCCGGCTCGTGGGCTGTGCCGGTGTACGAGATCTACAAGGTCGGCGAGGACCCCCGGTGGGTCCCCGGCCTGGACCTGCTCGGGTCGATCACCGGCGTTGACGCTGCCGTCATCCCGCACTATGACAATCGTGAAGGCGGCCGTCATGACACGCGCTTCTGCTATCTCGGACAGACACGACTCGATGAGATGGAGGCCCAGCTTCCGGAGGGCGTGGGCGTCTTCGGCGTGGATGAGCACACGGCGGTGGTCATCGACGTGGTCGACCGCGTTGCAGCGGTGCACGGGGCCGGGGGTCTGACCCTGCGCGGCGGGGGTGCCGAGCGTGTCGTTCCGGCGGGGGAGAGCATCGCCCTCGACGACGTCGAGGCTGCGCTCACGGGACGCTCGCCGTCCGGTGCGGCTCCCGCCGCGGCATCTGTTGCGGTGAGTCCACCGGAACAGCCCCAGCAGGCGACGGCGCCGGGGCTGGCCCAGGTGGCCAAGGAACGCAAGGCGGTGTTCGACGCCTGCCTGGCTTCAGGAGACGCCGACGGAGCCCTCGAGGCCGCGCTCGAGCTCGAGGACGCCATTCAGGCGTGGTCGCACGACACTCTCGACAGTGACGACGCCAACGCGGCCCGCCGGGTGCTCCGGTCCATGCTCGTGGCGCTGGCCGGTGCGGCAGCCTCCGGCCTCGGCGATCCGCGCGAGGCTCTCGGTCCGGTGGTCGCGGTCGCATTGGACGCCCGGGTGCGAGCCCGCGCAGCCAAGGACTTCGCCACCAGCGATGCCATCCGTGACGGACTCGCGGATGCAGGGATCGAGGTTCGTGACACCCCTGACGGCGCGGAGTGGGATCTGGTCGGCACATGAGTCGCTGGGCGGTGCGGCGGCCGGTCCTGGCCCTGATCGTCTGGGCCCTTGCCCTGATCGGGATCGGAGCGGCGTCGGCAGCCTTTCCGGGCACCTACAATGACAGCTTCGCCCTGCCCGGCGCCTCGTCGACCACGGCACAGAACCTGCTGACCGAACTCGAGACCGGACCCGCCACCACCTCGTCGATCAAAGTCGTGTGGAAGAACTCCGGCTCCGGGGTGCGCACGAAGACGACGATCGACGCGATCGAACCGGTCCTCAAGGAGCTCGCCGACCTGCCGTTCACGAGGTGTGTCGCCGGGCCGTACGGCAAGAACTACGGCAAGGACTGCGCCAAAGCAGCGCCGACCGACTACCGCAAGGCCGCACGGACGGGCATCGCGGCAGCGCTGTCGAAGGCGACGGGACTGTCGGCCGACCGACTGCAGCAGGCGGCCGACCTCATCGATCAACTGGCCCCGCTGGAGAGCGCCGACCCCGGTGAACTCGCGGCCATCGCGAAGGCTCTGCCCGGACTCGCGGCGTGGGCTGCAGCGCCGCCAGCGATCCTCGATGGGCTTGCCACCCTCACGGACAAGGACCTCGAGCGCATCCCGGGGATGACCAAGGCCGATGCCGCCGGGTTGGTGGCGGCATTCGGCAGCGTCGATGCACTGTCCAAGATTCCCGAGGCCACTCGCAAGGCCCTGGCCGAGGCGAACCCGGCGGATCTCTCGGCACTCGCCCGGGGGCTGCCGTCGGACGTGGCCGCGGCCACCAAGGCTCTGACCGAGGCAGAGGACGGCATCCATACCGTCGTGAAGGCCGCGGGCGCCACGCAGAAGGTGGCCAGTCCGGTCTCCTCAGATCGCACCGTCGCCTACGCGACGGCGACCTTCGACCACCCGACCCTGTCGATCCGGCAGGCGGATCGCGTCGTCGGCATCATCGAGAAGGGGCGCACCGACACCCTCAGCATCGGCGCCTCGGGCAGCGCGATCTCCGCGGCCGGTGGCGGCCCGGACAACTCTGAGGCGATCGGGCTGCTCATCGCGGTGATCGTGCTGGCCATCGCCTTCGGCTCCCTGATCGCTGCCGGCCTGCCCATCGTCGTCGCCCTCACCGGTCTCGTCGCGGGGCAGCTGCTCGTCCTGGTGGTCGCCCGATTCACCGATGTCGCCTCGTTTGCGCCGACTCTGGCGGCCATGATCGGGCTGGGTGTGGGCATCGACTACGGACTGTTCATCCTCAACCGGTTCACCCAGGGGGTGCGGTCCGGGCTCGAGCCGAAGGAGGCCGCGCTCACTGCCGTCGGCACGGCGGGCAAGGCCGTCGCCTTCGCCGGCTCGACCGTCATCGTGGCCCTGCTCGGCATGTTCGTCCTCGGCATCACGTTCTTCAACGGTCTCGCGCTCGCCGCTGCGACCACCGTGCTCATGGTGATGCTGTCCGCGCTGTGGATGCTCCCGGCACTGCTGTCGCTGCTCGGGAAGCACAGCCTGGGTCTGCGTCTGCCGTGGGCGCGTCATCCGAAGGAATTCGACCCGGAGAAGTCCCGCTGGAGTTCCTACGGGAGGCTCCTGCAGCGCAAGCCGCTCATCCCGGCCGTTCTCGCGCTGGTGATCGTCGGGATCCTCGCGTGGCCGGCGAGGTCGATGGACCTCGGCTTCCCCGACAATGGCTCCGACGCGCCCGGCAGCGTCTCTCGCGTGGGCTTCGACCTCATGGCCGAGGGCTTCGGCGAGGGCGTCAACGGGCCTTTCTTCGTCGCGGTCGAGACCGACAAACCGAAAGACCTCACGTCGCTTGAGAAGGTGATCCGGGACCTTGAGAAGACTCCCGGCGTCGCCCAGACCATCCCGAGCAGCGGGATGATGCCGCTGCTCAAACATGAGAAGAGCCTGTTCGGCGGCACGGACGACCGCATCACCAGCGTCATCGTCCAACCGACGACATCACCGACATCGGACGAGACCAACGCACTCCTGCGTGAGATCCGGGATGTCACGGCGCCGAAGATCGAGAAGACGGCGAAGGCGAAGATCTACGTCGGCGGAACTCAGGCCGTGTCCGAGGACTTCACCTCGGTGCTGCAGTCGGCGCTGCCGGTGTTTCTGCTGCTCGTCATCGGTCTGGGGTTCCTCGCCCTGATGCTGCTGTTCCACTCGCTGCTCATCCCGCTCACGGCGGCAGTGACGAGTCTGCTGAGCTTCGCCGGTGCCCTGGGTGTGACCGTGGCTGTGTTCCAGCTCGGCATCGCCGACTCCGTGCTCGGTGTGACCGGAACCGGCCCGATTCTGCCGTTCCTGCCGATCATGGTGTTCGCGATCCTGTTCGGCCTGTCGATGGACTACCAGGTGTTCCTCGTCTCCCGGATGCGCGAGACCTGGGACGCCACGAAAGACAATGCGGACTCAGTGCGCCTCGGTCTGGCCGGGTCCGGCCGGGTCGTCGTGGTGGCGGCGACCATCATGACCAGCGTCTTCCTGTCCTTCGTGCCGACCCCCATCGACACGATCAAGCTGTTCGGGGTCGCGCTCGCGTCCGCTGTGCTCATCGACGCGTTCATCATCCGGCTTGTGCTCGTGCCCTCGCTGATGAGCATGTTCGGCCGTGCCAACTGGTGGATGCCACGATGGCTCGACCGGATCCTGCCGAGCATCACACTGGAGTAGTCGCGGGTCAATGACCCGCTCGTGTTGTGCTCCGCCGACCTGCGGCCGGTTCTCGCCTCTGGTCGCGGGTCAATGACCCGCTCGTGTTGTGCTCCGCCGACCTGCGGCCGGCTCTCGCCTCTGGTCGCGGGTCAATGACCCGCTCCGAGCTCCCCACTCAGACGGCTGTGCATCCGCTCACTGTGCTTGTTCAATCCGATGATCGTGACGTTCTTGTGTCGCCGCTCGTACTTGGTGGTGATCGCATCGAGCGCCGCGACCGTCGAGGCGTCCCACACATGTGAGCGGGACATGTCGATGATGACGGTGTCGGGGTCGTCCGCGTACTCGAACTGAGTGGTGAGCTCATTCGACGACGCGAAGAACAGCTCGCCCCGGACGGTGTACGACGCCACCGCGTGGCCGGCCGGATCGACGGCGATCTCGCGCTCCACCTCGGCCAGATGGGCGACCCGCCGTGCAAAGGCGATCATGGCGGTCACGACCCCGACGATCACCCCGATGGCCAGGTTGTGGGTGATGACGACCACGATCACCGTCACGAGCATGACGATCGTCTCACTGCGGGGCATGCGCTTCAGGGTCGACGGAGTGATGCTGTGCCAGTCGAACGTGGCCACTGACACCATGATCATGACGGCCACGAGCGCAGCCATCGGCATGATGGCGACGAGCGGGGCGAAACCGAGCACGAGGATCAGCAGGAAGGTGCCGGCGAGGAAGGTCGAGATGCGGGTCCGTGCACCGCTGACCTTCACATTGATCATCGTCTGGCCGATCATCGCGCAGCCGCCCATGCCGCCGAACAGACCGGAGGCGATGTTCGCGATGCCCTGGCCCAGGGTCTCGCGCCGCTTGCGCGAGTGGGTGTCGGTGATGTCATCGACCAGCTTGGCCGTCATCAGGGACTCGAGGATGCCGACCAGCGCCATCGCCAGTGCGAAGGGGGCGATGATCCGGAAGGTCTCCACCGTCAGCGGGACGTTCGGGATGAGCAGTTCCGGAAGGCTCGTGGGCAGCTCGCCCTGGTCGCCGACCGTGGGGACCGTGATCGACATGACGACGACGATGCCGGTGACCAGGACGATCGCGATGAGCGGTGCCGGCACGACCTTCGTCACCCGCGGCAGGAAGACCATGATCAGCAGGCCGAGCGCCACGAGTGGGTAGACCATCCATGGGACGTCGATCAACTGCGGCAGCTGCGCTGCGAAGATGAGGATGGCCAGCGAGTTGACGAAGCCGATCATCACGCTGCGGGGGATGAAGCGCATGAGCCGGGCGACCCCCAGCAGACCGAGGATGATCTGGAATGCGCCCGCGAGGATGACCGTGGCGATGAAGTACTCCACTCCGTAGTCGCGTGCCACCGGCGCGATCACGAGGGCGACGGCTCCCGTGGCGGCGGTGATCATGGCCGGCCGCCCACCCACGAAGGCGATGGTCACGGCCATCACGAAGGACGAGAACAGGCCGAGCCGGGGGTCGACGCCCGCGATGATCGAGAAGGCGATCGCCTCCGGGATCAGGGCGAGGGCGACGACGAGTCCGGCCAGTGCCTCACGGGTCAGCAGGCGTGGGGTGCGCAGGGCGTCGAGGACGGTCGGTCCATTGTGATGGCGGAACGCCTCGGGAACAGCAGGTGTGGTGGTGGTCACCCACAGACGGTAGTGGCTGCGGATGGTTCGGCCGTCCTCAGCGGGCAGGTGTCGTGGCGACGGTCACATCTGCCGGGCTTCGTAGAGGCGCTGTGGGGTGGGAGTGGCAGGGGAGTAGAGGTAGCCCTGCGCGTACTGCCACCCCTGAGCGGCCAGCAGTCGGGCCGTGGTGAGGTCGCCCACTCCCTCGGCCACGGTCTCGAGACCGAGGCCGTGGGCGAGGCCGGCCAGTCCCTGCGCCACCTGGATGGAGCGGGTGTCGCCGGCCGCCACGCCGTCGGTGAAGGAGCGGTCCAGTTTCAGTCCGTCGACCGGCAGATCGCGCAGAGAACTGATGGACGAGTAGCCGGTGCCGAAGTCGTCGACGTACCACTGCACGCCGAGGTCCCGGATGGCCTCCATGGCGGCGACGGAATCCCGGTCAAGGTGCGCGAGGGCGGTCTCCGTCACCTCCAGGTGCAGCAGGTGCAGGTGGGCCTGATGGTCAAGGAGCACCGACGTGAGCCAGGAGACCTCGGCTGGGTCGCTGAGGGTGCGCGTGGACAGGTTCACGGCCAGGTGCAGCGGGTCGAGGTCGGCAAGATACGTCAGCGACCGGGTCAGGATGAGCCGATCCAGTTCAGGTGCCATGCCCAGCTCCTCGGCGAGCGGGACGAAGACATCCGGGCGGTGATCAGGGCCCTCACCGTCAGGCCAACGGGCCAGCACCTCGAAGCCGGCGACCCTGCCCTGGGGAAGGTGCACGATCGGCTGGAACCACGGCTGGATGGCGGCGTCGTCCAACGCCTGCTTCAGTTCGGCGTGAGCGTCAATGCTCTCGCGGACGGACTCTGTGCTTCCGTGAGTTGCCAGGTGCCACCGGTCGCGTCCCTCGAGCTTTGCCTCCCGCATGGCGAGGGCCGCCCGGCTGAGCAGCTCGTCGGCGGAATCCAGTGCTTCCGCAGCGGCGATGCCGATGCTCAGCGTCGGGACGACGGTGTGTCCTTCGATGGAGATCGGCTCGCGGCCGGCGGCGAGGATGCGCTCGGCGAGGTCGGCTGCTTCGGCGGAGCCGCCATCCGCAGTGACCATCACGGCGAATCCGTCGCCACCGAGGCGCGCCACGTCGTCGTTGTCCGCCACGCAGCCCTGGATACGCGCTGCAGTCGCCTGGATCACCAGATCACCTGCCGCGTAGGTGAAGGCCTCGTTGATCCGAGACAGTCGGTCGATTCCGACGATCAGGACGCTGAGGCCTGCCCAGCTGTGGGCCCGATGGCTGTGGTGCTCCAGCCGTTCGGCGAACAGGCCCCGGTTGGGCAGCCCAGTGAGCATGTCATGTCTCGTTCGGTGCTCGAGTTCCCGACGGATCCTGGCCTCATCCTCGATGTCCCGCAGCACCGACACGTAGCCGTCACGATGGCCCTGCTCATCCTCGTACCGCCGCACGCGTACGGAAGCCCATCGAGAGCCCCCGGTCTTCCTTCGAACCCGCAGGCGGAGCTCCACGACGGGGGTGCCGGCATCGATCCGCCGCAGAGCGGACTCGATGGCCTGGACGTCGGGATCGTCGGCGAAGATCAGACCGTTCTGCCCGAGGACCTCAGCGGCCGAGAACCCGGTCAGCTCCTCGAAAGACGGGGAGACCCATTCGACCACCATGTCGGAGTTGCTCTGGATCACCGCGTCGGTGACGTCCTCGGTGGCCAACCGGTACATGCGCTCGCTGGCGGCGAGTTCCTGCTTGTCGCGGTAGCGGTCGGTCACATCGCGCCAGGTGAGGGCGAGGAGGTCGGGTCCGGCGCTGACGGCCCGGATGTCGTACCGCCGCTCCTGCCCGATGACCTCGTGCGGGTAGGCGTAGTCATCGAGAACGCAGGGTTCGCCGGTCTCGATCACGTCGAAGTACAGCGACAGCGGGCCTCCGGTCGCCTGAACGGGGAACAGATCGAGCAGCCGGTGACCGATCATCTCCTCACGGGTGAGCTGGTTGTACTGCCACGCCGCGTCATTGCAGTCGAGGTAGAGCAGGTCGATGAGCGTCCCCGACTCGTCGCGAACCCCCTCGAAGAGGGCGAAGGGGTCGAGCATCGCGTCGAGGAAGGCGTGGGTCCGGGCCGCCTCATGGGCGGCAGCCTCTCTGAGTCGAACGAGTTCATCGACGTCGTGCAGCACAGTGGTGAAGCCGGCGAGATTGCCCTGGTCGTCGTCGATCCGGGTGATCGCTCCGGACATCCACAGGAACGACCCGTCCTTGCGCTTCATCCGGACGAGCCAGTCGCGCTCCTGACCCGCCGGCGTGTCGCCCGCTCGCAGTCGCGTGCTGCGCTCATGGGCGTCGGGGACGTCGTCCGGATGGAGGAGAGCAGCCGGGTTGGTGTCGAGCAGCTCCTCGGGTGCCCAGCCCAGAGTGGTCTGGCACGAGGGCGAGACCCAGACCAGATGCCTGTCGGCATCCATGAGGAGAGCGACATCGGTCGCATCCGCGACCATGTTCGTGAGTATCTGGCGGTGTTCTGCAAGCACGTGGGACATCTGCAGCTCCCTCCGCCTCAGCAAGACACAGAGCCTGGTGCGCCCTGCTCCTCCACGGTAGGCCGGTTCGGCGCAGGCAGCGAGGCTGCCGCGTGCATTGTCCGGTCAGGCGTGCTCAGGAGCGCCGCTTGATGAGTCGGCCGTCCGCGAGAAAGGCCAAGCCCAGCGCGATGACGCCGACCACGAGCATGAGCACCCAGCCGCCGATGTCGCCGAGGCCGCTGATGTTGTCCGGATTGTCGGGGCACATGCCCAGGCCGCACTCCGGCAGCACGGAGAAGCCGATGATCAGCAGGTCGAGGAACACCCAGATCATCGCGGTGAGGCCGAGGATGCGCATCGGGCGGATGTCGGACATCAGTCCGTCGTCCTGGATCTCGAACGGACGGTTCCACAGCAGCAGGATCGCGATGCCGGTGATGCCGACGACGAAGGTGATGAGGGCCCACGTGTAGAGGTGGTAGCCCATGACGGCCGGGCCGTAGCCGGTGCCGATGGGGTCGTTGATGTGCAGGAGGATCTGCCGGATGCTGCCGGCCGAGCCCGCGAGCGCGGCCAGGATGCTCAGGGCGTAGTGCGAGGCGCGCATGCCCCGCATCAGGTTGAGCATCGGGCCGACGGCGAGGCCGATCATCGCGGAGCGCTGGACGAGGCACAGCGGGCACGGCTGCTCGCCGACGCCGAACTGCAGGTGCAGTGAGCCGGCCAGGACGCCGAGCAGGGCGAAGAGCGCCGCGATGTTGATCAGGCGGGCGAGGCGCAGGGTCTGGGTGTCAGTCATCGTCGCGCCGTCCTCAGAAGTTCAGGGGGATCGGGTCGGTCATGTGCATCCTCAGCAGCACCAGCGTCCACACCAGCGTGACGATGACCACGGGGGTCACCCAGCGCTGGCGCAGGAAGATGCCGATGAAGACGATGATCCACAGCGCGAACATCGAGAACATCATGGGAGCACCGTAGCGGTGTCGGGCGACATACCGGGGGAGATTCCCGCCGGCGTCGGTGAACGATCGGTGACCGTTGTCAGCCGCCGAAGAGCCGGGCGAAGAATCCCTTGGCGGCCGCCTTCTGCTCGGGGGTGCAGGAGCAGCGCTCGCTCTTGGGGATGCCCCGCAGGACCTCGTTCTTGTGCTGGCCACAGCCGGCCCAGGTGGCCTTCTTGCAGGCGCGGCAGGTGGTCTGACGGCACATGGGGATCTCCTTTGAGGTGGGGTGGGGCGTCGAAGTCCGAGCATACCCCTAGGGGTATTCCGACCGGCCGTCCGGGGGTCGAGGGTCCGCCAAGTCGGGACCATCGGCCCCCGGGGTGGCGATCCACGGCTATCTAGGGTCGAGGTGTCGGATTCGAGGACGGCGCTCGACGGGCGCGGGGATTCCGGCACA
>JAUHZW010000321.1 GCA_030425745.1 Actinomycetes bacterium | reverse complement strand
CTTGGACCGCTCCAGCAAGCGGACGACGGCCGTGGAGATCTCATCCTCGGTGACGGTGCGGACCTCGTCGACGAGGTCATCGATGATGACGAACGGGATCTCGCCGGGCAGCCCGACGGCGATGCCATCGGCCATCGTCGCCATGTGGGGAAGACGGACGGGGTGCCCGGCTTTGAGGGACGCCGGGTACGCCGCGGCCTCCTGCGCCTGGACACCGACGACCCGCACGTCGGGGCGGATCGACGTGATCGCGAGCGCGACACCGGCGAGGAGCCCGCCACCCCCGGTGCACACCACAACAGTGCGGACCTCGGGCATCTTCGCGAGGATCTCCAAGCCGAGGGTGCCCTGCCCTGCGACGACGTCCTCGTTGTCGAACGGATGGATGACGACAGCATTGGTCTCGTCCGCGTACGCGAGGGCAGCCTCGAGCGCCTCGTCGACGGTGGTGCCGGTGAGGATGACCTCGGCCCCGTAGCCCCGGGTGGCCGTGACCTTGGGGATGCTCGCGGCCTCGGGCATGAAAACCGTGGCCTTGACGCCGAGTCGCTGCGCGGCAAGCGCGACACCCTGCGCGTGGTTGCCCGCACTGGCTGCGACCACTCCGCGGGCCTTCTCCTCGTCGGTCAGCTGCGCGATGCGGTTGTAGGCCCCGCGGATCTTGAAGGACCCCGCACGCTGCAGGTTCTCTGTGACCAGGCGGACCTCACCGCCGACGATCTCCTCCAGCCACCGCGGCTGCACCAGCGGGAGGTCACGGATGACACCGGTGAGCCGCTCGGCGGCCGCCTCGATGTCGGCGAGGGTGACGACGGGCTCGGACATGCCCCGATCCTGTCAGGAGCCGTCCTGCTCGGCGCGAAGTTGCGCAGCGTTGGCACGCAGGCGATCAGCGATCCAGGTCTTGATCACGGCCTGCCGTGCGATGCCGAGGTGCTCGGCCTCCGCGTCAAGGAGTTCCACCATCCACAGCGGGAAGTCGACGTTGACCCGCTGAACGTCCCGGCCCGGGCGCCGCGCCTTGGACATGTCCACATACGGAGTGATGTCCTCGAGCCCATCGTCGAAGATCTTGTCGAACTCCTCAGCCTTCATAGTCCCTCTCCTCGTTTGGCCGAGCCCTGCGAACCGAGATGATCCGAATGGCTGTCTCACGCTGAGTGAAGACCGCCGCCCAGAGCCGGCCGTCGATCTTCCCGATGACGACCCACCGGGGTTCGACGTCGGACCGCGCCGGGAAAGCCAGACGATTCGGATCCCTCCAGATCATCTGCGCACGGACGAAGTCGATTCCGTGCTTGTTTCGGTTCGCCTGTGACTTTGCCACATCATGGAGGAATTGGTGCGGAAAAGGTATATCCATGGCATATCAGCGCCTCTACTCGAGCGCTCGTTTCCCGCCGATTCCCTTCGACTCCCCCAGCCGCGCCCGCGATGCCGCGTACCGCCCGGCAGCCGCGGCCGACCCGCTCGCCGACCGCACCCCTCCGGAGTAGCCACCCCACGAGCCGCGGGCGTTCGAGGTCTGCCGATGGAAGGCGGACACCTCCGCGGCCTTCTCCCGCAGCACCAGCGAGGTGGAGTCCGACGACCCCGCCGCCGCGTGCTGCTCATCGGTGACCCGGATCGCCTGCTCCCGAGCCTGAGCCAGCCGTTCGGTGATGCGCTCGACGTACGCCCGATAGAACGCGACCCGCGCCGTCTGCGCGGTGTGCTCCTTGACCTGCCGCCGCCGCTTCACGACGGCCAGGTAGGTCTCCCCCTGCCACTGCCGACTCACCACATACTGCTGACTGCTGTGCACCATGTGGACCGACAGTGACGCGAACATCGTCTCGATGACCTCGAGGTCGGACGGCATCCCATAGGAGATGACGTAGGTCGAGTTGGCCGCGATGTCGACCTGTGCATCGTTCGCATGGGCAATGGCGATGAACAGGGTGATGAGGTGTCGGTTCGCGCGCTTGCCCTTCTCCCCGATCGTGGTGGTCCGCGACTCCGGCTGCTGTCGCTGCTCCCTCTTGGCGGTCTTCGCCCGCGCCACCGCGAGATCAACACTGGCAAGGGTC
>JAUHZW010000035.1 GCA_030425745.1 Actinomycetes bacterium | reverse complement strand
CCCGACTGAACGGACCTCCTTCGACCTCGAGGCCGTCGCCTTCCACGAGGCAGTGCCCGGGCACCATTTCCAGATCGCGCTCGCCCTCGAGACCGAGGGCATCCCGACGCTGCGGCGCATGCCCCTGTTCACCGCCTACATCGAGGGCTGGGGCCTGTACGCCGAGCGCCTCGCCGACGAGATGGGCCTGTACTCGTCACCCCTGCAGCGGCTCGGCATGCTCTCCGCTGATGCCTGGCGGGCAGCACGCCTCGTCGTCGACACCGGATTGCACCATCACGGGTGGAGTCGCCAGCAGGCCGTCGACTACCTGCGTGACAACACCGCCGTGGCGCCCATCGATGTGGAGTCCGAGATCGATCGGTACATCGCGTATCCCGGGCAGGCGCTGTCCTACATGACGGGCAGGCGCGAGATCGAGCGCCTACGAGCGCGAGCGACGGATTCCCTCGCTGACCGGTTCTCCATCGAATCGTTCCACGACCGGGTCCTCGCCGACGGCGCGCTGCCGCTCACGGTCCTCGACGAGGTCATGCTCCGCTGGGAGCGGTCGGTGTAGCGATCAGGCCCGGGCGGCCATCCGCGCCTGCAACGCAGCCCGCTTGTCCTCGAACCTGGTCGCCTGCGTGTCGAGTTCGGCGACGATGGTCGCCAGTTCCTCACGAGCCTGCTCCCCTGCCGGACCGAAGTCCTCGCGCTCGAAGACCTTCCACGCGCGCAGCACGGGCATGACGACGTCGTCACGATGCAGGCGAAGGTCATAGATCCCCTCCACCGCGATCTGCACGGCCATGCGGCCGAAGCCGTCGATGCTGTGGCCCGGCATGGCGAAGTCACGCACCGATGCCAGCACCGCCTGCATGGTCTGGTCAGGCGTCAGGTCGAATGCCGCTGCGATCACATTGCGGTAGAAGAGCATGTGCAGGTTCTCATCCAGCGCGACACGAGCCATGAGCTGCTCGGCGATCGGATCTCCGGTGGCCGCTCCGGTGTTGCGGTGGGACACCCTCGTGGCGAGCTCCTGGAAGGACACGTAGGTGAGCCCGGCCAGGAAGCCCGGGTTGATCGCCTGGAACCCGGCCTCCATATGACGCATGCGCGCATCCTCGAGGGCCCGCGGATCAACCGAGCGGGTCACGAGCAGGTAGTCGCGGATAGCCGCGCTGTGGCGGGCCTCCTCCGCTGTCCATCGGCCGAGCCATGCCGTCCAGGCCCCGTCAGTGCCCACGTTCGCGGCGATCTCGGTGTGGTAGCTCGGGAGGTTGTCCTCGGTGAGCAGGTTGATGATCAGGCTCGTCCGCGCCGCATCGGAGAACCGTGCTTCCTGCTCTGTCCACTCACGCCCCTCGAGCGGTCCCTCGAAGTCGGTGCCCTCGGACCACGGCACGTACTCGTGCGGGTACCAGTCCCGGACCATGCCCAGGTGTCGAGACAGCTCCTTCTCCACGACAGGCTCGAGCTGGCGCATGAGATCGGCATCGGCGAGGTCTGGAGTCACGGTCATGAGGTCACTGTGGCACACCCCGCGCCACGTACGAAGGTCCCGTCCATACGTCGTCCTCACCGCACCCGAGGGTCTAGTGTGGAGTGACCCGGGACGGCCGGGCGCAGCAGATGCGACGGAAGGTGGAGGGTGTCATGAGCGACAAGGTTGCTGGAGCGGCCTCCCCGTCGGAGGTCGCCGCGGAGACTCGGGACCTGACCGACGCCGCGGGCGATGCCGCTGATCAGGCTGAACGCCTGACGATGATCATGGAGGCCGAGGCCACCCACAACGCGCTGAACGGCGGTGGCGGGGAGGGCTCCCTGGACGGTCTGGCCTACCCGCTCGAGGATGTCGAGTCGACCCTCGCGATGGAGGATGCCGAGGACGCGAGCGACGACCCCATGCATGCGGGCGGCCTCACGCCGAAGCCCTGGATCCCTGCTGAGGAGTCAGCCATGCACGTGGTCGACGAGGACGATCCCTCGGACGACTCCTACTACGGGGACGAGACCGACGCCGAGCGCGCCGATCCCTTTCGTGACCAGTTCGACGGGCGGCCCACGCACCTGACTCCCGAGGACGAGACCCTCCGCGGGATCGATCCGTACGACGACTGACGGGCCGCGGGCCCTCCGGCTAGTGCAGCAGGCCGCAGTGCGCCAGGGCCATGCGCACCAGACGCCCCTGGCCGCCGGTCATCTCCTCCTGGAACTGGGCTGACAAGGCCTCCTCGGGCGTGACCCACACCAGATCGAGGGCGTCCTGTGAGGGCGTGCAGTCGCCATCCATCGGCACGATGAAGGCCAGTGACACGGCGTGCTGGCGAGGGTCATGGAAGCCGGTGACGTCCGGATCCGGGAAGTACTCGACCACCGTGAAGGGCTGAGGCGACGGCGAGACCCGGGGCAGCGCCATCGTGCCGAGGTCCTTCTCCAGATGACGCAGCAGGGCGTCGCGCACCCGCTCGCCGTAGAGGACGCGCCCGGTGACGACCGCCCGGGACAGGGTGCCGTCGGGCATCGCCCGCAGCAGCAGGCCGATCTCGCTGACCTGCCCCCGGGCGTCGGTCCGGACGGGCACCGCGTCGATGTACACGATGGGGAGCCGCTCGCGCGCCGACTCCAGCTCATCCTCGGCCAGCCACGACCCACGGGCATCCAGCATCTCGCTCACAACGGTGACCTTACCGATCCGAGTGGCCCCCGTGCGTCGATCGGCTGCTCGCGCCGATGGGCCACTCGACCTATGCTCGCGGGATGACGCACAGCACGCCTGCCGCCGACGGCCCCCTCCGGCCGGACGGAACCCCTTATCCGGTCGCCCGCTCGGACGACGACTGGCGTGCCATCCTCAATCCGGAGGAGTACCGCGTGCTGCGGGCCGCCGGCACCGAAGCCCCTTTCACCGGGGAGTTCACCGACCATCACGAGGTCGGCACCTACCGGTGCCGGGCCTGTCAGGCCGAGCTCTTCCGCAGCGACGCGAAGTTCGACTCCCACTGCGGCTGGCCGAGCTTCTTCACCCCGCTCGCCGGCGACAGCATCGTGCTGCTCGAGGACTCCTCACTGGGGATGGTGCGCACGGAAGTGCGCTGCCGGTCCTGCGGCGGCCACCTCGGTCACGTGTTCTCCGGCGAGGGCTACCCCACTCCCACGGATGAGCGGTACTGCATCAACTCCGTGAGCCTGACCTTCGACCCCGATCAGTAGGCGGTCGCGGTCGCCGCCCTCACATCGCAGCGCTGATCGACAGGACGCCGATGATCGCCACCACGACCCCGGCGTACTGGATCGGTCGCAGCCGCTCGCGCAGCACCACGGCAGCCAGCACCGCGGTCACCACCGGATACAGGTTTCCCAGCACCGAGACGGTGGTCAGCATGCCCATCGTCGTGGCGTACCCGTAGGTCACGTTCGCCGCCACGTCGAGCAGCCCGATGGCCACCAAGGCCGGGATGTCGGCTCGGCCAGCGCCGCCGACGCTGCGCACCCGCAGCCAGACCAGGCCCATGAGCACCACGGTGGTCAGACGCATCCCCGTCATCGTCATCAACGGGCTGTAGACGCTGCCCTCAGCCATCAGCACGAACATGCCCCCGAAGGCCACGGCCGCCGTGGTCGCCAGCAGCAGGGGTCGCGCCGATTCAGCCCCGGTCAGCTCGGGTCCACTCGCCAGCAGGATTCCCACCAGTGCCAGGACGATGCCGGCGATCTCGATGCCACCCGGTCGGTCGCCGCCCAGCAGACCCACCGCCACCGGCACCAGCACGCCCAGCGACACGAGCGGCGAGATGATGCCCATCGGGCCGAGCGCCAGCGCCCGGTAGAACGCCACCATCGACACCAGCCCGAGCAGGCTCGACCCGATGGCATAGGGCCAGTACCCGGGATCGTCGTCCCACGACCACCAGACCGTCACGACGATCAGCAGTCCCACCAGGCCGACGACCTGGGAGAGTGCGTAGACCGCCAGGGCGGGCAGCCGACGTGAGGTCGTCCCCCCCAGGAAGTCGGCCGACCCCCACATGAGGCTTGAGACGAGCGCGAGGACGGCAGCCACGGCGTCACCCTAGGGTCCTCCCGGCGCGCCAACGCCATCCGGTGTGACCGTGGGCCTACCCTGCTGGGGTGCGGAGCATTGCCACAGGCACGGATCGCTTCGAGGCGGCCCTCGAGCAGCTGTCCGGCGTGCGCTGCCGGCCCGAGTTCACGCTCGAGGAGGCACCGGCGCCGCAGCGACTGGCCCCCTCCACGGTCGCCATGACCGCTGACATGTCCGACCCTGACTCCGACCTCGCCTCGGGCCGCTTCGTCCTCCTCCACGACCCGGACGGGGTGGAGGAGTGGGAGGGCTCCTTCCGCGCGGTGGTGTTCGTCCGAGCCACGCTGGAGCCCGACCTGCTGGACGATCCGCTGCTCCACGATGTGGGCTGGAGCTGGGTCCGGGAGATCCTCGACCTTCGTGGCTGCCATGTCACGCAGATCGGTGGCACCGTGACCCGGACCTCAGGCCGGTCCTTCGGCACCATGGCCGATCGTCCGGCCGACGGCTACGTCGAGATCCGGGCGTCCTGGACGCCCGCCGAGGATGACGACGGCGCTCCTATCGATGACGTGGCCGCGCACGCCGAGGCCTGGCTCGAGCTCATGGCCCAGGCGGCGGGACTGCCACCGCTGCCTGCGGGCGTCCCGGTCATGAGCCCACGTCGCCGGTCGCGCTCGTGACGGGCGACACCTCACCGGACGAATCCCCTGACCTCGAACAGAAGCCGCCGTTCGAGCCCCGCGAGGGTGTGCCCCCGGTCATCGACACCCCCGAGGCGCTGCAGGCCTACTGCTCTGCCCTCGCTGCCGGCACGGGGCCCGTGGCACTCGATGCCGAGCGGGCCTCCGGCTACCGCTACGACCAACGTGCCTACCTTGTCCAGGTGCGTCGCGAGGGTGCCGGCACGGCCCTCATCGACCCGATCCCCTTCACCGATCTTCTCCCGCTTCAGGCGGCCATCGGCGATGCCGAGTGGATCCTCCATGCCGCGACCCAGGACCTCCCCTGCCTCGCCGAGCTCGGCCTGCGCCCCACCCTGCTCTTCGACACCGAATTGGCCGGCCGCCTGCTCGGGCGGGAGCGGGTCAGCCTCGCGGCCCTGACCGCCAGTGAGCTGCATGAGGTGATCGAGAAGGGCCACGGCGCCACCGACTGGTCGGTGCGCCCGCTGTCAGAGGCCCAGCTGCGCTATGCGGCGCTCGATGTCGAGCTGCTGATCGAACTCCGCGATGCGATGGATGCCGCCCTGGTCGAGGCCGACAAGAGGACGATGGCCGCTCAGGAGTTCGCGGCGCTGCTGTCCTTCCAGCCGCGCGAACGCGGGGAGGACGAATGGCGGCGGACCTCCGGCATCCACAAGGTGCGCAAACCCCGCCAGCTCGCGGCTGTGCGGGAGCTCTGGCGGTCCCGTGACGAACTCGCCCGGGAGCGCGACGTCGCCGTGGGCCGGCTGCTGCCGGACGCCTCGATCGTGGTGGCGGCGCAGGCTGAGGTGACCTCGAAGAACGCGCTGCGTGAGCTCAAGGGCTTCAACGGCAGAGGAGCCCACCGGTACCTGTCCCGCTGGTGGGCAGCCCTCGACCGGGCGCGCACCCTGCCCGAGTCCGAGTGCCCCGGCCCTCCCCCGCGGCCCGATGGACCACCCCAGCCGCGCCTGTGGGCCGATCGCGACCCCGTCGCCTTCGCCCGCCTCACCGCGGCTCGCGGCAGCCTGAGCGAGATCGCCGACAACCTCGCACTGCCCGTCGAGAACCTCATGACCCCCGACACCGTGCGGCGCCTGTGCTGGGCTCCCCCGGACCCGGTCACTGAGGAGTCCGTCAGGACCTTCCTGGCCGACAGCGGCGCTCGAGACTGGCAGGTCGAGGCCTGCCTCCCGGCCCTGATGACGGCGCTCACCGAAGCGGAACACTCCGAAGTTACCGATCAGTAGCATTCTAAGTTACTCGCGGGTAATATCTTCTCGTCAGGTCTTCGACGAGCAGGGAGCCATCGTGGTGCGATCGGTATCGGAAGTGGTCTTCGTCGACGGGGTGCGCACTCCGTTCGGCAAGGCGGGAAGCGCCCTTGCGGAGACGCGAGCAGACGATCTCGTGGTCAAGGTGTTCCGGGAGGTGCTGCGCCGCAATCCGCACCTTCCACCCGAGCGTCTCGATGACGTATCCGTCGCCGCCACCACCCAGGTGGGCGATCAGGGCATGACCATCGGTCGCACCGCGTCTCTGCTGGCCGGCATCCCCCACACGGTGCCCGGCTACTCCATCGACCGGATGTGCGCCGGCGCCATGACCGCCGTCACGACACTCTCGTCATCCATCATGGCGGGCGCCTACGACCTCGCTCTGGCGGGCGGTGTCGAGAGCATGTCCCGGCACCCCATGGGCGACGGCATGGACCCGAACCCGCGCTTCCTGTCCGAGCGTCTCGTGGACACTGACGCGCTCATCATGGGAGCGACCGCGGAGAACCTGCACGACCGCTTCCCGCAGCTGACGAAGGAGCGGGCGGACGCCTTCGCCTACGCGTCTCAGCAGAAGACGGCCCACGCCTATGAGCAGGGATGGATCCAGCAGGATCTCGTGCCCATCGCGACCCGTTCACAGGAGCTCGGCTGGGGCCTGCTGTCGACCGATGAGTCCATGCGACCGGAGACCACACTGGAGGGTCTGGCCACCCTCAAGACCCCCTTCCGGCCGCACGGGCGCGTCACGGCCGGGAACGCCTCGGGACTGAATGACGGCGCCACGGCCGCGCTGCTCGCTTCGGAGTCCGCTGCCGACGAACTCGGCCTCAGCAAGAAGATGCGCATGGTCGGCTTCGCCTTCGCCGGGGTCGAGCCCGAGGTCATGGGCATCGGCCCGGTACCGAGCACCCAGAAGGCACTCGACCGCGCCGGACTCTCCATCGACGACATCGACCTGTTCGAGGTCAACGAGGCGTTCGCCGTCCAGGTGCTCGCCTTCCTCGATCACTACGGCATCGCGGACGACGATCCGCGGGTCAACCCCATGGGCGGAGCCATCGCTGTGGGGCATCCCCTCGCCTCCAGTGGCATCCGCCTGATGAACTACCTCGCCCGTGACTTCGAGCGCACGCCCTCCGCGCGTTACGGCATCACCACGATGTGCATCGGCCTGGGCATGGGCGGCACGGTCATCTGGGAAAACCTCCACCACGACGGGAGCAAGGCATGAGCGACACCACGACGGTCAACCCCGACGAGGTCGTGACTCACGCGCGCGTCCGCCGGCTGACGATGCCTGACGACGCCGGCATCATGGCCCTCATCACCGTGGACAACGACCGCGATCACACCCGGCCCACCACCTTCGGCCCGTCCGGCCTCGCGTCCCTCGATGCGGCGCTGGACGAGGTCTCGGCCATGACGGACATCGCTGCTGTCGGCGTGACCGGAAAGCCGTTCATCTTCGCCGTCGGGGCTGACCTGTCCGCCATCGGACTGGTTGATGATCGCGACGTGATCCTCGAGTTCGGACAGATGGGTCACAACGTCTTCCGACGTCTGGGCGAACTCGATGTGCCGTCCTTCGCCTTCGTCAACGGCGCGGCCATGGGCGGCGGTACCGAGCTCGCCCTGCACTGCACGTACCGCACGATGTCTGCCGCCGCGGCAGCGATGTCCCTGCCGGAAGTCTTCCTCGGGCTCATCCCCGGCTGGGGTGGAGCATGGCTGCTGCCGAACCTGATCGGCCCCGCGAACGCCCTCGAGGTCATCGTGGCCAACCCCCTGCAGCAGAACAAGCAGATGAAGCCCAAGGACGCCCTGCGTCTGGGTGTCGTCGACGTGGTGCTGGACTCCGCGGACTTCCTCGAGGAGTCGGTCCGCTGGGCGGCCGGCGTCCTCAACGGCAGCATCGAGGTCGCCCGTGCTGAGATCGACCGCGACTCGTGGGACGGTGTGGTCGACTTCGCGCAGGCACTCCTCGATGATCGCGTCCACGGCGCGACCCCCGCTCCCTACCGAGCGCTGGACCTCGTGCGCGCGGCGAAGACGGCCACCCGATCGGACGGCTTCGACGCCGAGGATCAGGCGCTCGCGGATCTGGTCATGGGCGAGGACCTGCGGGCGTCGCTGTACGCGTTCGACCTTGTCCAGAAGCGGGCCAAGCGCCCCTTCGGTGCGCCCGACACGTCACTCGCTCGCCCAGTCAGCAAGGTGGGGGTTGTCGGCGCGGGACTCATGGCCAGCCAGCTGGCGATGCTCTTCGCCAAGCGCCTGCAGGTTCCGGTCGTCATGACCGACCTGGACGATGCCCGTGTCCAGAAGGGCCTGGACTACGTCCGTGCGCAGATCGACGCCGAGGTGGCGAAGGGCCGCATGTCCGCAGACCGCGCCAACCGGCTCAGCGCGCTCGTCACCGGGTCCACGGACACGGCGGTGTTCTCGGACGCCGATTTCGTCATCGAGGCCGTGTTCGAGGATCTTGACGTCAAGCGCACGGTGCTCACAAGCCTGGAGAACGTCGTCAGGCCCGACTGCGTCCTCGCCACGAACACGTCGTCACTCTCCGTGACCGCCATGGCCGAGGGGCTCGCACATCCCGAGCGCGTCGTCGGATTCCATTTCTTCAACCCGGTCGCCGTCATGCCGCTGCTGGAGATCGCACGGGCGGAGCAGACCGATGACGCCACGCTGGCGACAGCGTTCGCAGTCGGCAAGACCCTCAAGAAGACCTGTGTCCTCGTCAAGGATGCGCCGGCGTTCGTGGTCAACCGACTCCTGACGCGCTACCTGAATGAGGTCATCGCGGCCGTCGACGAGGGCACCGACCTCGCGGTCGCCGATCGGGCGAGCAACCCGCTCGGCCTGCCGATGTCTCCGTTCGCTCTGTTGGCACTGGTCGGACCAGCCGTCGCACTCCATGTCTCAGAGACGATGCATGCGGCCTTCCCGGATCGCTACGCGGTCTCGGACAATCTGCGTCGCCTGGTCGACGCGGGGGTGTCATCGGTGTGGGTCACCGCCGACGACGGCAGCACCTCGCTGGATCCGCGCGTGCCGGAACTGCTCCAGCAGGGCGACTCCCCCTCCACCGAGGACGAGATCCTGACCCGGGTCGCAGATGCCCTCGCCGATGAGGTGCGCCGCATGCTCGACGAGGGCGTCGTCGCCGAGGCCCAGGACATCGACCTGTGCATGATCATGGGCGCCGGCTGGCCGTTCTGGCTCGGCGGCCTGACGCCGTATCTCGACCGGTCGGGGGCCTCGGAGCGCGTCGCGGGCGGACGGTTCCTGCCGCGAGGCACAGCGTCCGTGCCCGGATAGGGCGATCGGGAGCAGGTACTACTCGCCGAGCGAGGCCGATGCTGACGCATCGGTCTCGCTCGCGTCGTGGGTGCTGTGCCTCGCGATGGTCTCGACGATCTGCCTCGAGACATCCTGTGCCGTGAGACCGCAGGCGGCGAGGATGTCCGCGCGCTTGCCATGGTCGAGGAACATCTCAGGCACACCCAGCGTTCGCACGGGGATGTCGAGGCCGGCCTCCTGGAGGGCGGCGGTCAACGCCGAGCCGACCCCACCGGTGCGGATGCCGTCCTCGATGGTGACCACAAGCCGGGCTGTGGTGGCAGCCTCGACGAGTTGCGGATGGATGGGCTTGACCCAGCGGGGATCCACCGCCACCACGCCGATCCCCTGTGCCCGCAGGCGCTCGACGACGTCGACCGCCAGACCGGCGAAGGTGCCAACCGCGACGAGGAGCACCTCCGGTGCTCCGGACTCGGCCAGCACGTCGTATCCGGCCGTGCGCCGCACCGCCGGCATCGATGGCCCGAGCGCCCCCTTCGGGAAACGGACCACGGTCGGGGCATCCGCGACATCCAGGGCCTCGCGGAACTCCTCGCGGAGCGTCTGCTCGTCGCGCGGCGCTGCCATGCGCAGTCCGGGCACGACCTGCAGCATCGACAGATCCCACATGCCGTTGTGGCTGGCACCGTCGTCACCGGTGACACCGGCACGGTCGAGTACGAAGGTCACCCCCGCGCGGTGCATGGCGCAGTCCATGAGGATCTGATCGAAGGCTCGGTTGAGGAAGGTCGCATAGAGGGCCACGACAGGGTGCAGCCCTGCATAAGCCATACCCGCAGCACTCGTGACCGCGTGCTGCTCGGCGATGCCGACGTCGTAGGTGCGCTCAGGGAACTCCCGAGCGAAGCGATCCAGACCGGTGGGACCGAGCATGGCGGCCGTGATCGCCACGACGTCATCGCGCCGCCGACCTGCCTGCACCAACTCGTCAGCGAAGACCCCCGTCCACGTCGGGCCAGCTGCGCCCACGGGTCGCCCGGTGCCCGGGTCAATGACGCCAACGCCGTGGAACCGGTCAGCCTCATCGTTCTCCGCCGGCTCGTAGCCGTGCCCCTTGTGTGTGATGGCGTGCACGATGACGGGGCCGTCGAAGTCACGGGCCAGGGTCAGGGCGAACTCCACCTCAGCCTCGTCATGACCGTCGACCGGACCGATGTACTTCAGACCGAGATCCTCGAACATGCCCTGGGGCGACACCATGTCCTTGACGCCCTTCTTCACCCCATGCAGCGCGCCATACAGCGGATCGCCCACCACGGGCGTGCGGTGCAGGACGCGCTTGCCCCAGTCCATGACACGCTCGTAGCTGCGCGTCGTGCGCAGCGTCGACAGGTGGTGCGCCAGACCCCCGATGGTCGGAGAGTAGGAGCGTCCGTTGTCGTTCACCACGATCGTGAGCGGCCGGTCGGAGGCGGCGATGTTGTTCAGTGCCTCCCACGCCATGCCTCCCGTCAGAGCACCGTCTCCGATGACCGCGACGACGCGGCGGCGGCCCAGGTCGCCCGTGAGCTCCCATGCCTTGGCGATGCCGTCGGCGTATGCCAGCGCCGTGGAGGCGTGCGAGTTCTCGATCACATCGTGCGGACTCTCGGCGCGGCTGGGGTACCCCGAGAGGCCACCTGCCTGCCGAAGGTCAATGAAGTCCGCCGATCGCCCCGTGAGGATCTTGTGCACGTACGCCTGATGTCCGGTGTCCCACAGGATGACGTCGTCAGGTGACCGGAAGACGCGATGCAGGGCGATCGTCAGCTCCACGACGCCCAGATTGGGACCGAGGTGTCCGCCCGTGGCGGAGACCTTCTCGACGAGAAAGGCACGGATCTCATCGGCGAGTTCCGCAAGCTGCTCCGGATCCAGAGCCCGAACATCACGGGGATCACGGATCTCGTCCAACAGGCGCACCGGTCGAGTCTAGGCGATGCCGGGTCGCTGCGCCCTCCATGCCACGAGCCCCGGTCCGCGGCCGACAAGCTCCGTCACCCGGCGCGCAGCGCCTCCTCCACGAGTGCGACCTCCCGCTGGGACTGCAGGAGGCGGGCCCCCTGCGCCTGGACTGCCTCCTGGAACAGCCCGAGCTCCTCCGGCGCGACGACGTCACCCAACTCGACCCTGGCGGTCGCATAGGCCCGGCGCAGCCCCGTCAGCTCCCCCGTGATCACGTGCGACACGATCCGGGCCAGCGCGAGCGGCATCGACCGGACAGCCGACGTGCGCAGATCGGCCGGGCCACGATCCAGCAGCCACGCGCAGACGCGTTCGTCGAACTCGTCCGTTCCGGGCGGCGGCAGGTCCTTGGGCCATCCCGTGGGCGCCGCCATGCCACCGGCCCTAGATCAGCGAGCGCAGGACGTACTGAAGGATGCCGCCGTGCCGGTAGTAATCGGCCTCACCGGGCGTGTCGATGCGCACCCTGGCCGTGAACTCCACCGTGCGTCCATCGGCGGCGACGGCCTCGACCTCGACCTCGTCCGGGATGCCGCCGTCGTTCAGGGCGGTGATACCTCGGATCGTGAAGACCTCGTCGCCCTGCAGGCCGAGGGAATCGGCGTTCATGCCCGGCATGAACTGCAGCGGCAGCACGCCCATGCCGATGAGGTTCGAGCGGTGGATGCGCTCATACGACTCGGCGATCACGGCCCGCACGCCCAGCAAAGCGGTTCCCTTGGCAGCCCAGTCTCGGCTGGAGCCCGACCCGTACTCCTTGCCCGCCAGAACCACCAGCGGGGTGTGATGCTCGGCGTAGGCCATCGCTGCGTCATAGACCGGGACGATGGCGTCGTCCGGCGTCGTGAAGTCGACCGTGAAGCCACCCTCGATGTCATGCAGCATGAGGTTCTTGAGCCGGATGTTCGCGAACGTGCCGCGGATCATGACCTCGTGGTTGCCGCGCCGTGAGCCGTAGGAGTTGAAGTCCTTGCGATCGACCCCGTGCTCCTGCAGGTACAGGCCCGCCGGGCTGTCCGGCTTGATCGTGCCGGCCGGGGAGATGTGATCGGTGGTGACGGAGTCGCCCAGCTTCAGCAGCACACGGGCGCCGGTGATGTCCTGAACCGGGGCCGGCTCCTTGCCCATACCCTCGAAGTACGGTGGCTTGCGCACATAGGTGCTGGTGGCATCCCACGCGAAGGTGTCACCGCTCGGGGTCGGCAGTGACTGCCAGCGGATGTCTCCGGTGAAGACGTCGCTGTTGCGCGCCTTGAACATGCCGGACGTCACGGAGGAGTCGATGACCTCCTGGATCTCCGTCATCGACGGCCAGATGTCAGCGAGGAAGACGTCGTTGCCGTCGGCATCGGTGCCGAGCGGCTCGTTGACGAGGTCGATGTCCATCGTGCCGGCGAGGGCGTACGCGACCACCAACGGCGGCGACGCGAGGTAGTTCATCTTGACGTCGGGGTTGATGCGCCCCTCGAAGTTGCGGTTGCCGGAGAGGACCGACACCACGGCGAGGTCTGCCTCGTTGACGGCAGCGCTCACCTCCGGGATGAGCGGGCCGGAGTTGCCGATGCAGATCGTGCAGCCGTAGCCGATGACGTTGAATCCGAGCTTGTCGAGGTACGGCGTGAGCCCCGCCCGCTCGTAGTAGTCGGTGACGACGCGGGATCCTGGGCCCAGGGTCGTCTTGACCCACGGCTTGCGCTCCAGCCCGCGCTCGACCGCCTTCTTGGCCAGCAGACCGGCACCGATCATGACGAACGGATTCGACGTGTTCGTGCATGACGTGATCGCCGCGATGGCCACGGCGCCGTTGCGGATCTGCACCTCCTGGCCGTCGATCGAGGTGGTCACCGATGCCTCGGCATCCTTGGTGTAGTCCGATCCTGCGGGCGCTTCGGTCCAGCGAGCGAGGGCACCACCGTGGAGACGTCGAGTTCGATGTACTCGGAGTAGACCGGCTCATGGGACGGGTCGTGCCACAGACCCTGCTCCTTGGCATACGCCTCGACGAGCGAGACCTGCTCCTCCGAGCGCCCGGTGAGGCGCAGGTAGTCGATGGTGGCCTGATCGATCGGGAAGATGGCAACGGTCGAGCCGTACTCCGGGCTCATGTTGCCGATGGTGGCGCGGTTCGCGAGCGGCACATGGCCCACGCCGTCGCCGTAGAACTCGACGAATTTGCCGACGACGCCGTGCGCGCGCAGCATCTCGGTGATGGTGAGGACGAGATCCGTCGCGGTGGCCCCCGCGGGCAGTTCGCCGGTCAGCTTGAACCCGACGACCCGCGGGATGAGCATCGACACCGGCTGGCCGAGCATCGCCGCCTCGGCTTCGATGCCCCCCACTCCCCAGCCGAGGACGCCGAGCCCGTTGACCATGGTCGTGTGCGAGTCCGTCCCGACGACGGTGTCGGGGTAGGCCTGTCCGTTACGGCTCATGACCACGCGGGCCAGTGCCTCGATGTTGACCTGGTGGACGATGCCCTGACCGGGGGGCACGACCTTGAACTCCTCGAAG
>JAUHZW010000034.1 GCA_030425745.1 Actinomycetes bacterium | reverse complement strand
TATCCTCACCGGCATGTCCGCCGACCAAGCCTCGCCCCCGCATGCGCGACGCCGGGGCGCGGAGCTGCGCGAGGCGGTCTTCGCGGCGGCCCTCGCGGAGATCGCCGAGAACGGCCTGCGCGGAGCGTCCATGGACCGCATCGCCAAGCGGGCCGGCACCGGCAAGTCCTCGCTCTACCGGCGGTGGGACAACGTCCGCGACCTCGCCCTCGACGTGGCCATCACCACGATGGAGGAGAACCTCCCGACTCCGGACATCACGACCGGCAGCCTGCGCGACGACCTGCTGCACTCGATGACCCGACTCAGCGAGGAGCTCGATGGCGATCTCGACATCGTGCTGCGGGAGCTGATCTCCGAGGGCGCTCACGACCCGGCCCTGGTGACCGAGTTCCAGACCCGGTTCGGACTGCCCAAGCAGGCGGAGCTCATGACCATGATGCAGCTGGGCATGGCCCGCGGGGATATCCCACCCCACCCGATCGACCCCTACCTGCTGCAGATCCCCTCGGCTCTGGTCATGAACAGTCTGGTGATGACCGGCGCATGCCCCACCCCCGAAGAGGCAGAGCACATCGTCGACGCGATCCTCATGCCCCTGCTGATGCGCGAGCGACCGGAGGCCTGACCGGCCTGCCTGGCACCGTGCCTAGTACTCCGGCGACTCGTGCTCCGGCGTTTCCAGGCCAAGCTCGTCAGCCTCGTCGGCCAGCACCTCCCGCACGACCGAGAAGGCGACCGAGCCGGAGTAGCCCCGGCGCTGCAGCATCCCAACCAGCCGGCGCACCCGGGCCTGCGGCTCCAGCCGGCCGAGACTGCGGGCCTTGACCCGCACCAGTTCCACCGCACGGGCGCGCTCATCGTCCGCGTCAATCTCCTCCAGCGCCGCCTCGGCGACGTCGCCGTCGATGCCCTTGCGGCGCAGTTCCTGTCGCAGCACCGGCCGGGCCATGCCCCGTGACCGCTGCCGCGATTCCACCCACATCCGGGCGAACGTCTCGTCGTCGATCAGCCCCACCTCGGTGAAGCGGTCGAGCACCCGCTCGCAGACATCGTCCGGGACTCCACGCTTGCGGAGGTCGTCGTGCAGCTGCGCCCGTGAACGCGGGGCAGCCGTCAGCCGCCGGAGCAGGATGGTCCGAGCCACCTGCTCCGGATCGGCATCCGGCTGCAGATCCGCCGGCGACCCCGGGGTGGGGCCGTCAAAGGGCATGTCAGTCGATCGGTGCCGGCGCGGCCGGAGCCTCATCCGCCGGCGCGTCGACGCGTGCGCCGATGCCGAGCTGCTCCTTGATCCGCTTCTCCAGCTCATTGGCCAGATCCGGGTTGTCCTTCAGGAAGGTCCGAGCATTCTCCTTGCCCTGCCCGAGCTGATCGCCCTCGTAGGTGTACCAGGCACCGGACTTGCGCACGAAGCCCGTGTCGACACCGATGTCGATGAGCGAGCCCTCGCGCGAGATGCCCTCGCCGTAGAGGATGTCGAACTCCGCCTGCTTGAACGGCGGGGCCACCTTGTTCTTGACCACCTTGATGCGGGTGCGGTTGCCGACCGCCTCGGTGCCGCCCTTGAGGGTCTCGATACGGCGGACGTCGAGCCGGACGGATGAGTAGAACTTCAGGGCCTTGCCGCCGGTGGTGGTCTCCGGCGACCCGAACATGACGCCGATCTTCTCGCGCAGCTGGTTGATGAAGATCGCCGTGGTGCCCGTGCTGCTGAGGGCACCGGTCATCTTGCGCAGGGCCTGGCTCATCAGGCGGGCCTGCAGACCGACATGGGAGTCACCCATCTCGCCCTCGATCTCCGCCCGCGGGGTCAGGGCGGCGACGGAGTCGACGACGATGAGGTCGATGGCACCGGAGCGGATCAGGGTGTCGGCGATCTCCAGCGCCTGCTCGCCGGTGTCGGGCTGCGACACGTAGAGGTTGTCGAGGTCGACGCCCAGTTTCTGGGCGTACTCCGGATCGAGGGCGTGCTCGGCATCGATGAATGCGGCGAGACCGCCCTGGGCCTGGCAGTTCGCGATCGCGTGCAGCGCGACCGTGGTCTTGCCCGAGGACTCCGGGCCGTAGATCTCCACGACGCGTCCGCGGGGCAGACCGCCGATGCCGAGGGCGATGTCCAGGGCGATGGAGCCGGTGGGGATGACATCGATCGGCGCGCGACCCTCGTCACCGAGGCGCATCACCGACCCCTTGCCGAACTGGCGCTCGATCTGGGCGAGAGCGGCGTCGAGTGCCTTCTCGCGGTCCTGTGCGGCGGTGGCCATGGGAACTCCTTGCGTTCTGTGGTGTGGCTGTGGACATGTGTGGTGTGTTCACTTCGCGGGTCATGCCCGATGCCAGAACGCTAGGGGCGGGGTCTGACATCGCCGATCCGATCACGGAGCCTGTGGAGGGCTGCCACGGTCAGGCCGACACCGGGGAAACTACATCGAACGCTTGTTCGAATGCGCGCGACACGCCGGGAGTGCCGTCATCACGGCCAGGACGCCCAGCGGGATGAAGGCCGCGGCGCACAGCCAGCCGTAGGAGGAGACCAGCACGATGATGCCCGCGGCTGCTCCCCCGATCGCTCCGGCCCCGTTCATCACCAGATCGGACAGACCCTGCACCGCCGGCCGCTCGGTGGGCTCGACCTCGTCCGTCACGAGGGTCGAGCCGGCGATGAGGGTGCACGACCACCCCAGGCCGAGCAGGAACAGACCCACCCCGAGCATCGGCACGTTGTCGCCCGGGGCCAGACCGGAGATCACCGCCGAGATCGCCAGGATGACGACTCCGCCGACGATGACCTGGACACGGCCGAAGCGATCGACCGCCCACCCCACGACGGGAGACAGGGCGTACATGCCGGCGACGTGCACGCTGATGACCAGACCGATGAGCTGCAGCGTCACGTCGACATGCGCCATGTGCACCGGTGTCATCACCATGATCATGACCATGACGACGTGACCGATGGCGATCGCGACGATCCCGAGGATGGCCCGTGGCCGGCCCCGCAGGTGCGTCAGCCCCTCACGGAGCCGGGGGCGGCGAACGTCGTGACCGGCGTCGGAACGCAGCTTCAGCGACATCCGGTACGGGTCGGGGCGCAGGAACAGCCAGATGACCAGCGTGCCGACCGCGAGGCATGCCGCGGCCACGACATACGGCCCGGCCAGCTGCGGAAGCCCGAGGGCGAGTCCGAGGTTGCCGGAGGCGTTCAGCAGGTTCGGGCCGAGGACCGCACCGATGGTGCCCGCCCACACGACCCACGAGAGCGACCGGGCCCGGTGCTCCTCGGTGGCGAGGTCGGTGGCCGCGTAACGCGCCTGGTAGGTCGATGCCGACGCCACCCCGACGAAGAAGCACCCGATGAGCACGAGCGGAAGGCTGCGTGTGACCGCGGCGATGACGACGATGACGGACCCTAGGGCGCCGAGGCCGTATCCGGTGGCCAGCGCCGCGCGCCGCCCACGGCCGAGCGCGATGCGGGCCAGCGGCAGGGCCAGGACGGCCGCACCCAGGACCCCCATCGTCTGGGCCAGGCCCGCCGCCGCCTCGGATCCGGCGACCGACTCGGCGATCAGGGCTCCGGCGGCCACCGAGCCCGCGACCGCGACCCCGCCGACCACCGACCCGGCCGACAGCACCGCCACGGAGCGCTTCTGGACGGTGCGGACCTCGACGGAGCCGGGGGTGAGCGTGGGTGCGCTCATGCGTGCCTCCCGACCATGCGTCGGCTGCTCATGCATGCCTCCCGTGACCCAGGTGCTCGGCCAGCGCGGCGCGCACCGCGGCGTCGTCGCCCGGGAGTCCCAGCTCGGCGAACGCCCTCAGGGCAGTGTCCGGATCATCACGCCACACGTCGTAGTCGACGAGCGCCGCCCGACCGGGGCCGAACACCGACGAGAGGTCGGCCGTCGCGCGGGTCAGCCGGTCGCGCGACTCGGCGAGGACGGTGAGCGCGTCACCGTGGTCGGGCCACCAGCCGCTGCGGGCGGCGGCCTCCGGATCACGGACGTTGACGAGGTAGCGCATGCCGGGAAACAGCTTGTCGAGGAACAGCAGGTACTCCAGCAGCTCGTCGTACGTCGCGAAGTGGCCGGGCTCGTAGCGGACCTCCTTGAAGCCCACCCACGCGATGTCCTTCCCGGGCCGCAGAACCGTCGTCAGCACATGCTCGCGCAGGCCGTCGAGCACCGCCGACGGATCCAGCCGCGCAGAGCCGAACCACGGATGGCTGGGTCGCCCGGCACTGTGCCGGTCGGCGGTCTCGGCGAGCGCCTGCACGTAGTCGTGCAGCCCGCGCAGCGCGCCGTAGTTCTCGCCACGGACCAGCACGCCGGGCAGCGCGTTGAGCGCCGCCTGGAGGGCGGTGCTGCCCGTGCGCCCGTAGGTCACCACCGTGATGAACCGCAACGGCTGGCCGCTCGAGGATCCCCACCTCATGTCAGGGTCCCCGGAACCTCAGTCGTGGAGCACACGGCGCGCCAGATCTCCTTGGTGTCGATGCCGTCGGCGATGGCCTGCTCGACCGTGCGACCGAGCGGGGGCAGGACGATGTCCTGCGCCCACGAATGGGCGTACTCGGGGCCGAGCACGGTCTCCATCCGCTCCCAGAAGTCGGTCAGTCGCACGGCGGCAGTCTGCCCCATGGACCACAATCATGCGGTGACCCTCGCCCTCGGTGCCCTCGCGCGCGACTGGTTCACCTCGACATTCGCCGGTCCGACCCCGGCGCAGCAGGGCGCCTGGGAGGCCATCGCACGGGGAGACGACACCCTCGTCGTGGCGCCGACCGGCAGCGGCAAGACCCTCGCCGCCTTCCTCCATGCCCTCGACCGACTGGCGACCGAGCCGGCTCCGGAGGATCCGCTGCGCCGCTGCCGGGTGCTGTACGTGTCGCCGTTGAAGGCCCTCGCCGTCGACGTCGAGCGGAACCTGCGCGGGCCGCTCACCGGCATCCGACACGAGGCGGCCCGGATCGGGGCTCCCGTGCCCGACATCACCGTCGGCATGCGCACCGGCGACACCCCCGCCGCCGAGCGCGCCCGGATGGCTCGTCGTCCGCCGGACATACTCATCACCACGCCCGAGTCGCTCTTCCTCCTGCTCACCTCCCGGGCCCGCGAGGCCCTCCGCGGCATCGAGACGGTCATCATCGACGAGGTGCACGCCGTGGCGGGCACCAAGCGCGGAGCCCACCTGGCGGTGTCCCTCGAGCGACTCGATGCCCTGCTCGAGCGGCCCGCCCAGCGCATCGGGCTCTCCGCGACGGTCAGCCCCATCGAGACCGTCGCCTCGTGGCTGCGCCCGTTCCAGCCCGCGACGGTGGTCGCACCCGAGTCGACCAAGTCGTGGGACCTGCAGGTCCGCGTGCCCGTCGAGGACATGGCCGACCTCGGGGCCGAGACCGAGGTCCGCGGCAGCGCCGCGGGATCGATCGGGCGCACATCGATCTGGCCGCACCTGGACGAGGAGCTGGTCGATCTCATCGAGCAGCACCGGGCGACGCTCGTCTTCGTCAACAGTCGACGCCTGGCCGAGCGCGTCACGTCGCGGCTGAACGAGATCGCCCGGGAGCGGGCGATCGAGCACGGCGACTCCGACACCGAGGATCGCGTTATCGCTCGGGCCCACCACGGATCGGTGAGCCGCGAGCAGCGGTCCGTGATCGAGGAGGATCTCAAGGCCGGGCGACTGCCGGCCGTCGTCGCGACGAGCAGCCTCGAACTCGGCATCGACATGGGGGCCATCGACCTCGTGGTTCAGGTCGAGACCCCACCGAGCGTCGCCAGCGGCCTGCAGCGGGTCGGCCGTGCCGGCCATCAGGTCGGCGCCGTCAGTCGCGGCGTGATCCTGCCGAAGTATCGGGGCGACCTGCTCACCGCGGCCGTCGTGTCAGCGCGCATGCAGGCCGGCGAGATCGAGCAGGTCCATGTGCCCCGGCACCCCCTCGATGTGCTCGCGCAGCAGATCGTGGCCGCGGTTGCGATGGACGACTGGACCGTCGGCGACCTGCTGGAGCTGGTGCGTCGCTCGGCGCCGTTCACGGAACTGCCCGAATCGGTGTTCGCGTCCGTGCTCGACATGCTGTCGGGCCGCTACCCCTCGGATGACTTCGCCGAACTGCGGCCGAGGCTGGTCTGGGACCGCGAGACCGATCACCTCACCGCTCGCCCCGGGGCCCAACGCCTCGCGGTGACCAGCGGCGGCACGATCCCCGACCGAGGCCTCTTCGGCGTGTTCCTGGTCGGCACCGAGGGCTCTGGATCCGACGGCCGTGGCGGGCGGCGGGTCGGCGAACTCGATGAGGAGATGGTCTACGAGTCCCGCGTCGGCGATGTCATCGCCCTCGGGGCCTCGTCGTGGCGCATCGAGGAGATCACCCACGATCGCGTCCTCGTCTCACCCGCACCCGGCGAGCCCGGCCGACTGCCGTTCTGGCACGGCGACGCGCTCGGGCGGCCCGCTGCGCTGGGGCGAGCCGTCGGCGAGTTCATCCGCGGCGTGGGCGGCACCGCGGATCCGGATCCGCTGCTCGCTCCCGCAGGACTCGACGAACGCGCGCGGACGAACCTGCTCGCCTATCTGGCCGACCAGCGGGAGGCCACGGGACGTCTGCCGAGCGACACCGACCTCATCGTCGAACGCTTCCGCGATGAGCTCGGCGACTGGCGGATCGTCGTCCACTCCCCCTTCGGCGCTCAGGTGCATGCGCCGTGGGCCCTGCTTCTCGGCGCGCGACTGCGCGAGGAGACCGGCCTCGATGCGCAGGTCATGCATGCCGACGACGGAATCGTGCTGCGCCTGCCCGACACCGACGACGAGGACGCCGCACGCCGGGTCACGGAACTGATCGCGATGGATCCGGAGGACGTCGAGGCCGGCGTGACCCGCGAACTCGGCGGCGCCGCGCTCTTCGCCGCGCGCTTCCGCGAGTGCGCCGCACGGGCGCTGCTCCTGCCGAAGCGACGTCCTGACCGTCGTGCCCCCCTGTGGCAGCAGCGGCAGCGCTCGGCGCATCTGCTCGAGGTCGCGGCCCAGCATGCGGACTTCCCGATCATCCTCGAGACCGTCCGCGAGTGCCTGCAGGACGTCTACGACGTCCCCGCCCTTCAGACCTTGCTCGGTGAGATCCGGGCCGGACGCGTTCGGGTCCATGACGTCATGACCGAGCAGCCCAGCCCGTTCGCCCAGTCCCTGCTGCTGGGGTATGTCGCGTCGTTCCTCTATGAGGGTGATGCTCCGCTGGCGGAGAAGCGCGCCCAAGCATTGACGCTCGACCCGGTGCTGCTGGCAGAGCTGCTGGGCACGTCCGAGCTGCGCGACCTGCTCGATGCCGAGGCCATCGCCGAGGTCGAGGCCGAACTGCAGCACCTCGAGGAGAGGCGGCATGCCCGCGATGCCGAGGACGCCGCCGACCTGCTGCGGATCCTCGGCCCGCTCAGCGCCGACGAGGCGGCCGCCCGCGGAATCGACGCCGAGTGGCTGATCTCCCTCATCGCCGACCGGCGGGCTGTCTCCGTCCGCATCGCGGGGGCCGATGCCACCGCCGCGATCGAGGATGTCGGTCGGCTGCGCGATGCCCTCGGTGTCGCGGCTCCCCCGGGCGTGCCGGAGGCGCATCTGGAGGCCGGGGCCGATCCGCTCGGCTTCCTGCTCTCCCGCTTCGCGCGTACGCATGGGCCGTTCACCGCAGGCGACGTCACCGATGCGCTCGGGATCCCGCGTGCCGTCGCCGAGGCCGGGCTGAGTGCTCTCGTCACGGCCGGGCGACTGACCCGCGGCGAGTTTCGACCCGTCGAGGCGGGTGGTTCGCCCACGCATCAGGAGTTCTGCGACCCGCAGGTGCTGCGCCGCATCCGGCGCCGGTCGATCGCCCGCCTGCGCCACGAGGTCGAGCCGGTCTCGCCGGAGCAGTACGCCGCCTTCCTGGCCGACTGGCAGCACGTCACGCCCGTGGGCGCACGCCCCGGTCTGCGGGGGCCCGACGGCTGCTTCGAGGTGCTCGACCAGCTGGCCGGCGCAGCCCTGCCGGCCTCGACGTGGACGACGGCCGTGCTCCCGCCCCGCGTCGACGCGGTGGCGGACACCGAGATCGACGCCCTCCTGGCGTCAGGGGAGATCGTGTGGTGGGGAGTCTCACCGCTCGCCGGGGGCGACGGCGTGGTCGCACTGGCCCCGGCCGACCGGGCGCCGACCCTGCTGCCGATCCCCGCAGAGGAGCTCTCCGAGGGGGCCCGACTGGTCGTGTCGGCGCTTCAGGACGGCGGAGCCCTCTTCTTCCGGGACCTCGCCGACCGCTGCGGTGTCGGTGCCTCACACAGCCCGCTGCCCGACGACACCTCACTGGTCGACGCCCTCTGGGAGGCCGTCTGGGCCGGGCGGGTGACCAACGACAGCTGGGTGGCCCTGCGAGCCCGACTGTCCGGAGGCTCGGGGACCGCCGCGCGGCACGCGGGCCGCCATGCGGGTGCACGCGGGCGACGCCGCGCACTGCCCACTCGCACCGGACCTGCCGCTGGGGCGGGGCGTTGGTCGCTGCTCGATCCGCTGCGGGCCGGGGTCGACTCCACGGCGGCCAGCACCGTCCGGGCCGAGGTTCTGCTCGAGCGCTACGGGATCGTGACCCGGGGCGTCGCGGCCAGCGAACGTGTCGAGGGCGGCTTCGCCCGGCTGTATCGGGTGCTCCAGGCCTTTGAGGATGCCGGCCGCTGCCAGCGGGTCTACGCCATCGACGGTCTGGGCGCGGCGCAGTTCGGCCCGTCCTCGGCCATCGACCGGCTCCGATCGACCCGACCCGAGCGCGAGCCGCGGGTTGTGGTGCTGGCCGCCACCGACCCGGCTCAGCCGTATGGGGCGACCCTCTCCTGGCCGGCTCACCCGGACGACGCGCTGGGGCATCGTCCGGGGCGCAAGGCCGGGGCACTCGTCGTGCTCCTCGATGGGATGCTCACGCTGTTCTGCGAGAAGGGTGGACGGACGCTGCTGTCCTGGTCGACGGACGAGACCGCGCTGTCCGCCGCGCTCGACGGGCTCGCGACGCAGGCCCCCAGACTCGGCCTGGACCGATTCATCATCACGCGCATCGATGGCGAGCCCGTGGATCCGGTCTGGGGCGAGCGACTCCGAGCAGCCGGGTTCCTGCCCACGCCGCGCGGGTGGCGGTCCCCGGTCCGGAGCGGCTGACCATGCCCGAGGGAGACACCGTCTGGCTGGCGGCCCAGCGCCTGCGCGAGGCCCTCGTCGGGGCCACCCTCCTCGAGTCCGATCTTCGCGTCCCGTCGCTGGCGACCGTGGACCTCGCGGGCCGGGAGATGCTGGGCGTCGCGAGCCGTGGCAAGCATCTGCTGATGGACCTCGCGGGCGGGCTGACCCTCCACAGCCACTTCCGCATGGAGGGCACATGGCACCTGTACCGACCCGGTGACCGTTGGCACGGCGGGCCCCGGCACACCGTGCGCGCCATCCTGCGGACCGAGACGCGGGTCGCTGTGGGGTACCGGCTGGGCGAACTCGACCTGTGGCGCACGGCGGAGGTCGGCACGCGTCTGGGTCACCTCGGGCCCGATGTCCTGGGTGCCGATTGGGACCTCGACGAGGCCGTCGCGCGGATCACCGCTGATCCGGAAGCGCCCGTCGTGAATGCCCTGCGCGACCAGCGCAACCTCGCCGGGCTCGGCAACATCTATGTGTGCGAGGCCCTGTTCCTGCGCGGCGTCCAGCCCTTCACCCCCGTCGGCCAGGTCGTTGACGTCAGCGGCCTCGTGGAGACCGCGCGTGATCTGATCCGGCGCAACGCTCCCCGCCCGTCGCAGGCGACCACGGGTGACGAGCGTCGACCGCATTTCGTCCACGGCAGGCGTCACCGACCCTGCTATCGGTGTGGCACGACGATCATGGCCACCGAGGCCGGCCCACCCGGACGGCGGCGCTGGACGTACTGGTGCCCGATGTGTCAGACGTGATGTGCCAGACGTGATGTGCCAGACGTGACGTGCCCGACGCGGGGGGGGTCAGGCCGGGCTGAGGACGAGCGGCCGAAGTGTCACGGCCGACTCCGCTTCCGCGACCTGCGAGCTGACCGAGGCGAGGACGTCCGCGAGGGAGACCTCGAGGGCGTCGCAGATGGCCGCGAGCAGCTCACTCGAGGCCTCCTTCTGGCCACGCTCGACCTCGGACAGGTAGCCGAGGGAGACGGCGGCGGCCCCTGACACGTCGCGCAGGGTTCGGCCCTGATCCTGACGGCGGCGGCGCAGCTCATCACCGATGACCTGTCGCAGGACGATCATGAGGGCCTCCTTCCGCGGGACCTGAGCGGCATGCTCTGGCTCGTAGGGTACCCCGACACTCGGGGCCACGCCGATCCACCGGCGTTCTCGCTTGTGGACATACGACGGTGACAACAGCCGACAGGTTCCCGGTATTCCCGCCGCCCGGTCCTTTCCCTCCGACGTGCCGGATGCCGGCATGCCGCCTACGGTGGCGGGCATGGGACCTCGCGCTGACGTCGTCGACACCGAGCACCGCTATCGACGCGCCGGACGCATCGTCATCGATGCCCCGGTCCAGGAGGTGTTCGACATCGTCGCCGACCCCGGGCGGCATGCGGAGTTCGACGGGTCTGGCACCGTCCAGGGACGACTGTCCGGCCCGGATCGGCTCAGTGCCGGTGCCACCTTCGGCATGGACATGCGGATCGGCTTTCCCTACCGGATCACCAACACCGTGGAGGAGTTCGATGAGCCGACGGTGATCGCGTGGCGCCATCTCGGGCGGCACCGGTGGCGCTATGAGTTCCGGGCCCTGGATGAGAGCACCACCGAGGTCACCGAGACCTTCGACGGATCCACCGCGCTCTTCCCGCCCGCACTGCGGCTCATGAACGCCTACGACAACAACCAGAAGGCGATCCTGGCGACGCTCGGGCGACTCAAGACCCTCGCCGAGTCGACGGCGTAGGTCGGGTTCACTCAGCGGAGCAGATCCGCCAGCAGGTCCCAGCAGGCCACCACCGTCGCTGCCCTGATCGCCTCGCGGTCCCCGTCGAGGGACAGATGCCGGGCGGCCAGCTGCTCGGGCGTGGCGACGGCGATCCAGACCGAGCCGACCGGCTCCCCCGCATGCGGCTCCGGACCGGCCACTCCCGTGGTCGCGATCCCCACATCGGCTTGCAGAGCGGACTGCGCACCGCGTGCCATCGCCTCGGCCACCGCCGCCGTGACCACACCCCGGTCAGCGACGTCCGCGGCGACGTCGAGCAGTTCGACCTTCACATCAGCCTGATACGCGACGACGCCACCCCGCAGCACGTCCGAGCATCCCGGCACATCGGCCAGCGTGGCCGCGACTCGACCCGCGGTCAGCGACTCCGCGGTGGCGATGGACCAACCGCGTCGTCGAAGGGCCTCGATGACCTCGGTTGGCGTCACGATGCGCTCCGCGCCTGCCGGCGCAGCCGCGCGGCTCGCACCACGTAGTCGAGACCGGTCGCGATCGTCAGCACGACGGCGATCCCCATGACGACCGCGCTGGCCGTGGGCCACCACTCCCAGCGGACGTCGACCAGATACATCGCGATGGCCACCGTCTGCGCGACGGTCTTGGCCTTGCCGCCTCGGCTGGCGGGGATCACCCCGTGCTCGATCACCCAGAAACGCAGAGCGGTGACGCCGAGCTCGCGGACCAGGATCACGATGGTGATCCACCATGCGAGGTCGCCCATGAGTGACAGGCTGATCAGGGCCGTGCCGATGAGGGCCTTGTCCGCGATCGGGTCGGCGACCTTGCCGAACGTGGTCACCATGCCGTAGCGCCGGGCGATCGCACCGTCCGCGAGGTCGGTCAGTGCCGCCAGCACGAACACGGCCGCTGCCAGATCTCGCGCGATGCCGTCCGAGCCACCGTCCTGCCACAGCAGCACGGCCATGAGGGGCACGCACAGGATACGGCCGACCGTGAGCACGTTCGGGAGGTTGACGACGCGATCACTGGTGGGTGCTGCGCCGGCCGGATCGGGTCGGGCCGGACGCATCAGCGGGCTTCGCCGATCTCGGCGACCAGATCCACCCCATCGGCATCGACCACCGTGGCCACGACGAGATCGCCCACCGTCACCGCGACGTCACGCAGCAGGACGGTCGTCGTCGCATCGTCAGGTCCCTGATGGGCTGCGCGTCCGATCGCCAGCGACTCGCCGCTGACCTCGTCGTCCTCGAGCGCCTCGACCAGCACCTCGATGCGCTCGCCGATGCGATCCTCCGCCCGTTGGGCCATCAGCTCGTCGACCAGAGCCGTGGTCTCCTCGACGCGCTGCTGCACGATGTCGGGATCGACCTTGTCCGGAAGGGTCGCCGCCTCGGTGCCGTCCTCATCGCTGTAGCCGAAGACCCCGACAGCATCGAGCTGCGCCTCCTCGAGGAAGGCCAGGAGGTCGGCGTACTCCTCCTCGGTCTCACCGGGAAAGCCGACGATGACATTGCTGCGGATGCCCGCGGTCGGGGCGAGCTGCCGGATGCGGGTGATCAGGTCGATGAACTCCGCGCGGCCGCCGAACCGCCGCATGCGGCGCAGGAGGGTCGGGCTGGCGTGCTGGAAGGACAGGTCGAAGTAGGGCGTCACCTCAGGGGTCTGGGCGATGATCCCGATGAGGTCCGGGCGCACCTCGGCAGGCTGCAGGTAGGCGACCCGCACCCGGGCGATGCCGGTGCCGGAGAAGCTGCGCAGCAGCTGCTCGAGCAGACGCAGATCGCCGAGGTCCTTGCCGTAGGACGTGGAGTTCTCACTCACGAGAACGACCTCGCGCACGCCCTCCTCGGCCAGCCACTGTGTCTCAGCGAGCACCTCCACGGGTGACCGGGAGACGAAGGAGCCACGGAAGCTCGGGATCGCGCAGAAGGCGCAGCGCCGATCGCAGCCGGACGCCAGCTTGACCGGTGCCACCGGACTGCCGTCGAGACGGCGCCGCAGGATCGGCGGGGCCCAGCCCGTCGGCTCCTGGCCGTCGCCGTGCCCGGGGATCGGGGTCGCCGCGGCAGGGCGGTCAGCCGGGGCGATCGGCAACAGGCGGCGACGATCCCGCGGGGCGTGGGGCACGTGCTGCTCGCCCGCCACGATGGCCCGCAGTCGCTCTCCGATGTCGGGATAGTCGTCGAATCCGAGCACCGCATCGGCCTCCGGCAGGGAGGCCGCGAGCTCCTCTCCGTACCGCTCGGCGAGGCACCCGACCGCGACGACGGCTGACGGACCGTCGGGGGCCTTCAGGTCGGCCGCGGCAAGGATGGCGTCGATCGAGTCCTTCTTGGCGACCTCGACGAACCCGCAGGTGTTGACCAGCACGGCCTCGGCGGTGGCGGGATCGTCCACGAGTTCCCAGCCCTCGGCCGTGAGGCGGCCGGCCATCTCCTCGGAGTCCACCTCGTTGCGGGCGCAGCCCATCGTGACGACAGCCACGCGACGAGGGGTGGAGGGGGATGAGGACACGGCGTCAGCCTACGGAACGCCGACCGAGGGATGTGACGGCGCGGTGCCGGGCCACTCAGGCGCCGCGGTCGTAGGCGTCGACCGCCTCGGTCGGATCACAGCCGACGGCCTGCGCGATCGACCGGATCTGTCCGCGCGCATAGACGTCGCCGCCGCAGTGGGAGAAGTCGTCGTCCTCCATCGCGGACAGGATGCTGGGCCGGATCTTGGTGATCCCGGCGACGTCGTCGAGGGACATGCCCGCACGCTCGCGCGCATCGCGGAGCATCGTGCCTGCTGACATGCCTCGATTCCTTCCCGTTCTGTGACCAGCGTACGTACTGATCGTGGTTCCCGCCGGTCTTCGCTGAGAGGGATCCGTGGACCTT